>JAEZGD010000137.1 GCA_023417165.1 Planctomycetota bacterium | reverse complement strand
GGGCAAGTATGTACACCACGAGTTTCCGGACGCGTTTAGCGCCCATTGGGTGCGACTGAAACTGGACGCCGACGCCAAGGCGACGGCGCAGTTTCATTATCGCTAGACGCTCGCGGCAGCATCAGCGCTTAGTGCGTTTGTTGTCGGTGCGAAAGTGTTGCTTGCTTTGACCGACGATACCGGTGGTGCGACCACCAACGCGTGGATGCTCGCCGGCCGATTCAAAATTGCCGAGGCGGCGCTTGGTATCTTGTTCGTTGAACGGGCTGCCGGCCGCCTTGGCATGCGGAGTGACGTTCAGCGTTCGCTTCTTGACCGACGCCTTGGCGACGCCGCGCGCGGCTTTCTTCTTCGGCGCGGCACGTTTCGCTTTCTTGGCTGGCATGGCCTGGCTCCTTAAGCGGCATCGCGGCTGCAATTGAACAGCAATGCTTGTTGCGAGAACTGCGCCACGCGGCGACGGGCGGCACGCATTTCTGGCGTCCAGCCTTGGCGAATTTTGGCCGCAGCGCGGCGAATCTCTTCACGGCTGGGGACAGTGCGGCGTGTGGTTTTGAAGGTCGTCGACATGGCAGATTCCTTATGGTTGCGGGCAGCACAATCCTCAGTGCTGGTTGCCCGAAGCGGGTGTGTTCGTTGCGGCCTTGGAAAGCAAACGTCGTACCACAGTTTCAAAAACAGCTTGCAAAACGCTTGTAATGCCCTGATTTTGCCGCTTTTAGCGGCCGCGCTTGGCTTCTAGCAGACTAATGCCAGCGGTAACTTTTCCATGAACGCGCGACGACCAGCGCGACCGATCGAGCGCCGCTATTTGTCCACGACGCGCCATGTAAAACAGCGCTGTAACACATGGCATCAGAAACTTACAAAGACTCATTCTGATGAAGTGATCAGCCATCACTGTTCTGAAGTACAGAACAGGCTTATCTAAATTTACTAGTCGACGCAGTTAGAGCGTTTAGCGAAGCGAGGCGAGCTTCCTGATGCGCGGTCTCGTTTACGCGTCAGTGATGGGATCAATGCCTGTTCACCTCTGACCACAGGCGGCATGGTCTTTGCTCCCCTTGGCGGCAACTTGGCTGGAGCTACGAGGTGGTCGCGTGTTGTGGCGCTTCGTGTTCTCACTTGCGCTAAAGGAGCGAATTATGAGATGCAACTGGTGGATGTTGGAACTTGCGCGGGCAGCAGCAGTGCTCGGAGCGCTTGGATTAGGGAGCGCGGCAGCCTTTGGACAAGACGATTCCGATTCCGATTCGTCACGTGATCGCAGCAGCCAGGAAGAGCGAAGCGACGATCGCTCGAATCGCGATGACAGTGAGCGCAGCAATCGCGATGACAGCGAACGCAGCAGCCGTGATGATCGCCGTGATTCGGAACGCAGCACGCAGCGTGACGACCGCACCAGGCGAGAAGGCGGACAACAGGGCATTCCTAGCGAGCGCAGTGAACGACGCGAGGATCGCCAGTCCCGCAGCGATCGTGAAGACCGGTCGTCGAGCAATCGCGAAGATCGTCGCTCGGACGACGCACGCCGCTCAGGCGAAGCACGCGAACAAGGCGAGGAAGTCGGCGCTGAGTTCGAAGCGGATGACAACGACCAACTCAGCGTGCGCAACATTGAAGACGGCAGCCTGGCCGCCCGCGCAGGCTTGCGTCGCCACGACCGCATTGTCACGGTCGATGGTCGTCGCTTCCAAGACCGTGGTCAGCTAGAGGATTATCTGCGTCGCAATATGGCTCGCCGCGTGCCGATCATCATCGATCGCGATGGCGAACGGTACACGGTGGTGCTGCCGATGCGTCGGATGGCGGCTCGGATGCAAACCGCGCAGCAGTCTGGTCCTTGGTTGGGCGTCTACCTGGATGACAACGAAGATGGTCCAGTGATCACGCACACTTATCCGCAAAGCCCCGCGCAGCGCGCCGGCTTGCGTCCTGGTGATGTGGTGGTGCAAATCGATGGCGAAGACGTGACCGATTCGGAAGAAGTCATGAGGCGCATCGAAGACTTCCGCGCTCACGATCAGCTCAAGCTCACGATCCTGCGCAACGATCGCGAACGAGAAATGACCGCCACGTTAGGCGATCGCAGCGAGATTGCGTTCCGCCAGCAGGGCCAAGGCCAAGGCACGTTCCAAAGCCAGGGCCAGGGGCAGTTCCGCGATCAGGGCCAAGGCGCCACTTGGACCGAGCAGCCTCGCTATGCAGACACGGGCCGCGATGCTCGCAGTTACAGCCGTGGCAGCTATAGCAGCGGCAATGAAGATGCCGTGCATCGTCTGGAACGGATGGTCCAAGAACTGCGCGAAGAAGTGCGCGAGCTACGTCAGCAAATGGATGACCGCTAAAGCCGCTGGCGGTTGATGTGTCAACAACAGCAAAGCCCCAAGGCGATTCGTCTTGGGGCTTTTGTATTGGCAAACTGCGGCGGGCGCTATGCTAATTCGAAGATCACTTCGATTTCGACCGTGATGTTGCCTGGCAGCGAGCCCATGCCGACAGCGCTGCGTGCGCCAACGCCGTTGTCGGCGCCCCAGACTGCTGCAAACAGTTCGCTACAGCCGTTGATGACCTTGGGATGGTCTTTGAAGTCGGGCGTGCTGTTGACCATGCCCAGCGTTTTGATCACGCGTTTGATCTTGCTGAGGCTGCCGAGTTCTTGCTTGAGCGAGGCCAAGATTGCCAGGCCCGTTTGCTGCGCGGCCGCATAGCCGGCTTTCAGATCCACCTCTGAACCCACGCGTCCGACCATGAGCGACCCGTCTGCCTGGAGTGGTCCGTGGCCCGAGACATAGACCAGGTTGCCGACAGTAACCACCGGCTTATAAACGCCCATCGCCTTGGGCGCTGGCGGCATTTCTTGTTGGTGCTTGGCGAGGAACTCGTCGAATTGTCCGTCGGCGTTCATGTTGGTTTGGCTCCTAAAGAGTGTCTTCGTAGCGCGACCCTTACCATAGCCGATTCGCCACAGCGTCTAAAGGCGGGGCAGGGCGGTTGACGATGGTGGGTCACGATTTTTAGCAATTCGCTTGGCAGCGCTGCTGCTTCGACTAAACTGCGCATCGTCGAATCGCAAAACGCTTATCTAGCTCATTGGGAGACTTCGCCCATGTCCGTCGATCGTCGTATGTTTCTGGCGGGCGCCGGGTCGCTGGCCGCCACTTCGTGTTTGACAGCCGCCGAAAGCGAGTGGCCTTCATGGCGTGGCCCGAAACGCGATGCCATCAGCGGCGAGACAGGACTATTAAAGTCGTGGCCCGACAGCGGTCCCGAGATGGCTTGGCGCGTCGAAGGGCTGGGCGCTGCGTATTCGAGCCTGGCGATCAGCGAGGGCGCGATCTTCACCATGGGCCAAATCGATGGCGAAGAATGCTTACTGGCGCTCGACCTGAAAGACGGCAAGCTGCGCTGGAAAGCCGAACTCGAAACCCAAGGTGAACCCAACTGCACCCCGACCGTCGACGGCGATCACGTGTACGCCTTGGGACGCGAAGGTTTGCTGGTGTGCGCCAAACGCGATACCGGCGAGATTGTGTGGAAAGTCGATTACAAGAAGCAGTTTGGCGGCAAGATGATGTCGGATTGGGGCTACAGCGAATCGCCCCTCGTCGACGGAAATCGGCTGATTGTCACGCCAGGCGGACCGGCAGCCATGCTCGCGGCGCTCGATAAAAAGACAGGCAAAACCGTCTGGGCGACGCGCGTTCCCGACAACCTTGCGGGTGGCGCGGCCTATTCGTCGGTCGTGATCAGCAATGCCGCGCGTACGAAGCAGTATGTACAGCTTGTCGGCAAAGGCGTGATTGGCGTCGACGCCAAGAATGGCGCGCTGCTGTGGGCCTACGAGCGTATTGCGAATGGCACCGCCAACATTCCCACGCCGATCGTCAAAGACGACTTCGTGTTTTGCTCGACCGGATATGGCACCGGCGCGGCGCTACTGCAGATCGGCAAAGTAGGCCGTGGGCTGGCCGCCAAGGAAGTCTATTTCCTGCCTGCCGACGACATGCAAAACCATCATGGCGGCATGATCCTGCTCGGCGACCATATCTATTGCGGGCACGGCCACAACAATGGCTTTCCGCTGTGCCTGCATATGAAGACGGGCAAAGTCGCCTGGCGACCCGGCCGCGGCGCGGGGACCGGCTCGGCAGCGGTGGCCTATGCCGATGGCCATCTTTACTTTCGCTACGAAAGCGGCGCGGTCGCGCTGATTGAGGCGAATCCCAAAGAGTACAAGCTGAAAGGGGAATTCAAACCCGACGAGCATCACGCGCCCAATTGGCCGCATCCCGTCATTGCCGGCGGCAAGCTGTATTTGCGCGACCGGCACGTGCTGCGTTGTTATGACATTGCCGCAGCATAAGGCGGCGCGCTATGGTTTCAGCGGCTGGCGCTGCGCCGAACAGGCCCACGCCAGCGCGGCGCTGATCACGCCCGCGGCCAGTGTTGTCACCAGTGCCAGCAGAATTTCGCTCGGCAGCCAGGCAGCGATTTGTTCGCTGGCCTGCGCTTGCCAACTCGCGAGTAGCACATTGATATCACCGAGAGCGACCAACTCCTCGGGCGCTTCGGCCAACAAGTTGTGCCAGCCGCTCCGCTCCGCCGAGGCTTCGTAGCCATCGGGCATGCCGCTGGCCACAGGGATGGCCGCCAGCAGCGCTACCATCAATCCACCGGTCACAGCCATGCGCGTGCGCCAGGCGGGCAGATGATCGGGAATGAAATTGCCGCGCGCTGCATAGACCAGGACGCCTGTCGCCAGGCCTTCCAGCAGGCCAATTACGACGTGCGCTACCAGCATTTGCCAAGCGAATGCGCGCAACGGAAAGTCGGCCAGCGGACCGCGCAATAGCGACACTTCCAGCACGATCAGTCCGGCGGCAAGTAACACGGCGACAGCCGCTTGCACGCCAGCGCGCAGGCTATTCGCGGCGAGCGACGAATCCTCGCGCCGCCAGGCATTTCCCCAAGCCACAATCGCAGCGGGAATCAACGCCATGTTGATGATGTTGGCGCCCAGCGCCGCCGCGCCGCCATCGCCCAGCAGCACGGCTTGCAAGATCAGCACCACGGCCATGGTGAGCGCGCCCAAGCCGGGACCCAGCGCGATGGCCAATAGCACGCCGCCGACCAGGTGACCGCTCGAATACGGCAGCACCGGCACATTGATCATTTGTGCGGCGAAAATGGCTGCGCCGTAGACGCCGGCCGCGACCAGTTTGCGCCCTGAGAGGATTTCGCGGCGCACGCTGGCTCCGGCACAGCCCAGTCCGAGCGCCGCCACGCTGGCAGTCAGCGCTGCGCATTCGGGGGTGATGGCTCCGTTTCCTAGATGCATCGTCTGGCCTCCTGAGGTGATTGTCGCTGGCGCGGATACGATAGCATATGGCGGGCGTTTTGTGGCGACAAGAAAAGAAAACGGCCGCGCGCGATGAGCCCGGCCGCGAAGAATGGATACGCCAGGAA
>JAEZGD010000106.1 GCA_023417165.1 Planctomycetota bacterium | reverse complement strand
CCGTATTGGGTGTGTAGAGCGTAAAGCGGTTGAAGCTCGAAAAGGGCGCGCCACCCGCCATTGCGTCCATGCCGAATGTGCGGCCATCAAACGGACTTTGGCACTGGTCGTCCAGGCAGGCGTCTTTACCGCTGCGGACCGGCGAGAAATTTGGAATGAAGCGATTCTTATCAGCGTCCCAACCCCAAGTGGAGTTGATCTGGTCGGCGCTGCGATGTACGGAACCTTGGAAGCCGCCTACATAATGGCCGAGTCCGTAGTTATGGCCGACTTCATGACTGAACTCGTTGCCCAGGGAAGCGTCGAGGGTCACGATGCCGCCGCCGCCTGAGCCTCCGTGCACCACGAGGCCGTTCGAGTACTTTCCGTGACTGTTGTGCGCCGTCAGTTGAGCTGCCAGATAGGGATGACTGTCTTCCCCCTCGCCGGCCGAGCTGTTGATTCCGTAGTTAGCGTTGTCGATGCCATGGGAAATCAGCTCCTTGCCAATGCTTTGGCGCATCGTGCCGTTATGCCAGTCTCCCTTGCTTGGATCGGAATCGTGGAGGAAGGTCCCGTTCGGTAGCATCACCTCGCGCAGAAACAGCGGCGCGTACTGGCTGATGATCATCCGGCTGGTCGGCACAGTCTGGAAATATTCTCGATGCGCTTCGGGATCCTTGGCGAATTCAAACTGATCGCGTGGCGGAGCCAACATCCCGATGTCGATTGTGTGAATCAAGAGTTCGCTAGGCGGTCCTACCTTGAGATTGGTCAACTCACCGTTAAGATTGCCTTGTTGAATCTGCAGGCTCAAGCCAGGCACGATCCACTCGGCGGGTAGCACGCCGCTCCAGGTCTCAGTGGCATAGACGAGGCCTTGATTCTCAAGCTCGCCATCGCGAATCCACTGGCCGCCCACGAACTTAAGCTGCTCGCTCTGGTCGCGAGAGATAACAACACTGCGGTCGCTGTAGTGGACGTTCGACGTGTAGCCGGCATTCGAACGAACGCGAATCATTTTCCCATCGAGTTCCCGTCCGTTGGGAACGTAGATGTCGCGGACCCACTGGCCGTCGGAGGTCTGTATTTCCACCAACGAGTTCTGACGCAGGCGTTCGAACAAAAAGGTTCCTTTTGGGTCGCTCAGCTTCTCCAATTCATCCTTGCTGTTGATGGTACTGGTATTACCGGCTTGCGGAGTGAACGCAATTTTTTCATCGGGTAAGCCGTCCAGGTAATAGGCGGTCTTGGGAAGCTTCTCGGGCGGATTCAGATTGAGCGAGCCGAGAGTTTTCCCGCCTTTGTCACGAGCGGTGACCCGCATCGGCGGATTGCCGTTGGCCTTGAGCGGTCGCACCAGCAATAGAGTCTTGCGGCGACCGATCAAATGTGGCTGATTGTCGCCCTTTTGTGGGTTCGGCGACAGTATCTGGCTCTGGGCGAATCGCACGTCAGCAGTTAAATCCCCCTTCAAATCGTTGGTCGGAGGGGTCGTATTGAAAACCAGCGGCTTGCCCGCCGCTTGGGCAGTTAATAGCGGTGCCCCAATGCAGGCCAACGTGATCACAACGGCGAATTTGTTTGCAAACATGGTCATCTTGGCTTTCGCTGAAAATGGAACGGTGCCATGGGCGCCAGTTCGCGACACACTCTGCGCTCGACCGCGGGACAGGAGAAAGCTTCGCTCAGCTCGTGAAACATTAAAACATGCCAGCAGGCCATCGTAGCACGATGTACCGCGACCTGCACCGATCGTTTGCCCTGCAGGAACGGGGACTCAGCAGAATCTTGCGCGCTGACCGCTTCCTGCAACGACTGGCATGGTTTCGCTTTTGCTTCGTCAGTCGCGAAGTTCTCCTCGCTGCTCTCGCCGCGCTACTGCCGTGCGCGAAACTCCGAAGGGGTCATGCCCGTGGCGGACCGAAAGGCGCGGGTGAAGGCGCTATGATCACTGAATCCGCACGCATGAGCAATTTCAGCCACAGAGAGAAGACGATCTTGAAGCATCCGGGACGCGGCCGCGATGCGCGCACTCGTGATGAATTGATTTGGCGTCAGACCGAATAGCCGTTTCGTCAGGCGGGCCAGTCGCTGCGGCGTGAGTTTGGAGCGGCGCGCGAGCCAGGCGGGTGTGACGTCGGACGAGAGGCGTTGCTCAAATTCGTCGAGGGCCCGAGCGAAGTCCTCGGGAATCTCATGGGGCTGAACCTGTACACGGACGTCGCGTGAGAATCCAATCAAGCCGACCACGGTTCCGTCGGAATGCACGATCGGCAGTTTTGTTGTTAGACACCACACCGGGTCGTTAGGACGATGCCACTGCATCTCGAGGTGGTCGACCAGGGGACGTCCGCTGCTCAGCACCTTCTCATCCTGTTCGGTGGGGATCCGGCCGAAGTCGCCGGGGCAGATATCGCGCGGGCATTTGCCGATGACTTGCGACTTGCTCTTCAGGCCATGCCTGGCAACTAGCGAATCGTTCACGGCCACGTACCTGCCGGCTGCATCTTTCACGAAAAAGGCGACGTCCGGCGAACGGTCGAAGAGCCTTTCCAATAAGCTGACTTCTACCTGCGAAACACGCCGCGGCAGGACAGAATCGGGAGGCTTTGTGCGCAGATTCACGTTTCGATGCGATACAGTGCCAAGAGAATGGAAGCTACGGAGATTAGAATCAAGCGCGCTGTCGCGCCAACAGCTTCCAAGTAAAAAAACGGTTGATGCTCTGAAGCCAGGTTGCCTGGTTCGTGATCTCGCGATGGCGAACCCGATCCATTCTACAGAACCGCCGCCGGCTGCAGGGTACCCGACCAATACGATCGCGTATTACTGCACGGGCGAGCGGCCTGGTCGAGCGTTGACGTCCCTGCTGCAGGAAGGCCCAATTTGTTGCAAGCGAAACTGCGACCTCCGCCAGAGACGCAGGCCGTTTTACCGGCGATGAGG
>JAEZGD010000055.1 GCA_023417165.1 Planctomycetota bacterium | reverse complement strand
GGTTCGAAGGGGGCGAGGTCTTTCGCAGCGGCTGCACATTCCACCGTGGGCGCGGCCGCATTTTCTACTTCCGCCCTGGTCATGAGACCTATCCGATCTATTACGACTCGAATGTGCGGCGCGTGATTGGCAATGCGGTCCGCTGGGCCGCGACCACCGGTGCGACCTACTTTGGCCCGGCGCGCAACATCGCCGAACCGCTGCATCCGATTGCCAATCCGCGAGCTACCGACGAACACTTCCAGCGCCCGCAGTAGACCATTGTCGCTTGGCGCCATAGTCGCCTTGTGCGGAGCGAAAGGCGACTATCAGGCAACTCGAAAAACTCGACGCACGCGGCGTTGTTGTTTCGCGGATGAGTCGCGACAATGACACGCATGGACGACGCGGCGCATGTTTCTGAACCTGGCCGACCGACGATCGCGATCCGCGCGCGTTGGGTTCCATCCTTGCTACAACTGCTCGGTGGCCTGGTCCTGCTGGGCGTGTCGACCGTTGCTTCGATGCGTCAGAGTCTGCCGCCCACCGTCATTACGTTGGGTTGGATCGGCGGCGGCATCATGACCTGCCTGGCGATTGTGTTCCTGGCCGATCGGCGTCCGCGCGCGGTCATCACGGCCGAAGGGATCGACGTCAAAATCTGCCGCACAGGCTTGATCCGCTGGCAGGAGATCATTCACGTCGAGTGCTTTCGCCTGCGCGATCAAGACGCGGTGGCCATGTTCCTCACCGCGGACGCGCAAGCCCGCCTTCCGACTGACAACACGCCGCCCGGCACGCCGATCTTCGCCAACGAAGCCTTTGCTGGCCCGCCTGTGTGGTTTGGCGATGGTCCGCTCGAGTACACCGCGCGCGACATCGCGGCGGAGATTACTGCTCGTCGCCGCGGCGATGTAGGACCGCTCACCGCCCGGCTGCATCGTCGTTAGCGGGCGAGTAGCGGCAAGAGCTCACGCAAGTCGCGAATCACGCTTGGCGTAGACTGGTCAGCCTCGCGATCGATCTGAATCGCCTGCCAACCAGCGGCCAAAGCCGGCTCATAATCACAGCGTGGGTCATCGCCCACGAGCAACAGTTCCTGCGGTGAAGCCGACAAGCGCTCGGCCACCGTAGTGTAGAAGCGTGGATCAGGCTTCGCGAAGCCGACTTCCGACGACACGAAGCGTAGCTTGCAAGCGTTGAGCGGCGGCAGATGGCGACACACGTTGTGCAGCCGCGCATCGAAGTTTGACGCAATCCCTAGCTCAAAGCCGCGCTGCGTCAGCCCCTGCCACGCGGCTGGCACATCGTCGAACAGGGCCCAATGCTGCCCCTCGGCGAAGTGCTGCCACAGGCTGCCGAATAAGCCGTCGTCAGCAGCAGTGACGTCGTCAAAGATCTCGCGCACGATTTGCCGCCAGCGCTCGCGCTCGCCTGCTTCGCTGACCGGTTCGTGCTGCGTTGTGCGGACGAACGCCGTGCGAAAGCGCATTTGAATCTCGGGCGCGGTCAATTGCGAACCAAAACGCTGACCATGCGCCGCATACACCTCGGCGACGGCTGGCCGAGGAAAGATCAGCGTCCCGACGGCATCGAACAAGACGAATCGAACAACACTCATGCCGATAGTTTAGCGGCGTGCCAGCGATTGCGCGGTGAGTTCGCGATAAACCGTGTCGACGAGCGCGACATCGATGGCAGTGCGATCATCCGCCTTGGCGGCCAGCATGACCAGGTTGCCCAGTTGATTCAATCGCCGCGGCAAGCCGCCGGTCAGTTCGTGCATCCGCTGCGTAGCGTCCATGTCCAGCGTCGGCGCCACGTCGCGACTGGCGTTCCAATGGGCTTGCAGATAGTCGCGCGTCTCGGCCACATCGAGCGCCGCCAGGTCGATGCGCAGGTCGGCGCGGCTCAACAGTTGCTCGCCCAGGTGGCTGATGCGCGCCGGATCAACCGCCAGCACCATCGCCAGGCGAGGCTGAATGATATCGCCAGCGTGCGCCAAACGCGTCACGATATCGAGCACATCGAACTGAGCTTGCCCGGCGTCGTCAACCAGCAGCACGCTGGCGCGCTGCTCGCAACGATGCACGGTCAGCGCATCGGTCACGGTTTGCCACAGTACGGCGCGCGACGCCGTCGGCGCGACCGCATGCTGCCAATCACTGCTCAAGCGCGTGAGCAGATCGACCGGCTCCATCGCCGTGGCGCTGATCAGCGAGACCGCATGGCGTGTTTGTCGCCACTTGCGCGCCGCCAATTCCAGGATCAGCGTCTTGCCGCTGCCGCAAGCTCCCACCAATACGCCTAAGCGCCGCTGGGTGGTGACCAGGTAATCCAAGCGCGCGAGGGCTTCTTCATGCGCGGCGCTGGCAAAGAACCGCGCGGCATCCAGGCCGCTGGCCCAGAGTTCGGTGGGAGAGATGGCAGTGAGGGACATCCGTGGCGTTCCTGCGAAGGTTGGCAGCGGCGCGGCAATACCGCCCTTCGGCTAAAATCGGTAGAATCATCCCCCCAGCGTTAATGAGCCATCTTGCTAGCAACGGTTTTCGCCGCGATGTCTGAACGTTTCTTCGTCGAAGTTCCGATCCAAGGCCCGCACGCGCGGCTTGTCGAAGGCGAAGCGCAGCACGTGGCGAAAGTCATGCGTGCCAAGATCGGCGACCAGATCACGCTCTTCGACGGCAGCGGCGCCGAGTTCCTGGCGACGATCACGAACCTATCGAAACAAGCGGTCGATGTCGAAATCGTCGAGCGGCGCGAGATCGATCGCGAACTCGCGCGCGATCTGACCATCGCGGTGGCGCTCCCCAAAGGCGATCGGCAGCAGTGGCTGGTCGAGAAGCTCACCGAACTGGGCGCGACGCGGATCGTGCCGCTGGTTTGCCAGCGCAGCGTTGCGCAACCGGTCGAGTCGGCGCTCGCGCGCTTGCGGCGGTGGAGCATTGAGGCGGCGAAGCAATGCGGTCGCAATCGCCTGTTGGAGATCGCTGCTCCCGAGAAGTGGCCGCACTATGCCGCGACCGCCACCGCAACGATTCGTTTGTTCGCGCATCCTGGCATGGATGCGAAGCATGCTCTAGGTGGACCGCACGATGCGTTGATTGCCGCCATCGGCCCTGAAGGCGGCTGGAGCGACGAAGAAGTCGCCATCGCAGTCGCCAGCGGCTGGCAAGCGGTTTCGCTGGGACCACGCATCTTGCGTGTCGAAACCGCGGCGATCGCGCTGACGGTGTTGGCGGGCGCCGACAGCGGCGAAGCCGCCGCACAATAAAAACTGGGGGTTGTCATCCTGACAGCCCCCAGGCACCCGTTGACTGACCGAGTGGTACCACTCGTTGCTTCCCACCTCATTCAGGCTAGTCAGCCTGCAAGCGGCCACAAGCGTTCGCGGGCGCGGTCCGTTCAAAAATGTTGAGCAAACGCGACGCCAGCGCGCTGGTTGTAACGGTGGTAGCGATTCTAGGCCAAATTGGAACGCGAAATCGTTCAGCCACCCAGCTATAGAGCGTTGCGCTTTGGCAACTTTACTGCCTAGCGAAGCGGGCCGGTTGCAACGATCACATCGCGCGCAAGGATTGCAATCGAACTTCGGCTTGTGCCTTCCGATGCAACCATACAGGCCCTGCCAGGCAGTAGGGCATCTTGCCAGGAGCGCATCGTATGCACGCCGTTTTGTTCGCATTATTGATGCTGGGAAGCTGCACCGCAGGTGCGGAGCGGTTCGCGCCGAGCGTGCCGGGCAAAACCGCCACGGTGATCAAGCGCGACCGCCAGACACCGCACTCCAGGCCGAACATGGATGTGAGCAGTCCTAGTGCTTCGCTCAAAGCGACACTGCGTCGCTAAACGGCGGCCGCATCGCGCAGCACGACGCCGCGCAGCTCGGCCGCCAGGAAGAACGAGCCGGTGATGCACACCAGGTCGTTCGGCTCCGCCAAATTCCGCGCCAAATGCCAGGCGGCGAGCGGTTCGGGACTCGTCAACAATTGCGGACCTTTGCCCGGCGATCTCGCCACCAGCGGTTGGCAGAGCGCGACCAATTCCTCAGGCGAGATCGCCCGCGGATTATTGGCGAAGCGGGTCAGAATCAAACTATCGAAATGCGGCCAAAGCTGCGCCAGCATCGCGCTAGCGTCTTTATCCTTGCTACACGCAAAGACCAGGTGACGACAACGAAACTCGGTGCTGGCCGTCAGCACACGCAGCAGCGCCTCAATGGACGCGGCATTGTGGGCCGTATCGATGACCACGGTTGGCTGCACTTGCAAAACTTCGATCCGTGCCGGGCAGCGCACGCTTGCCAAACCGCGGCTAATGGCGGCTTCATCCAGCTTCCAACCTTGCCGTTGCAGTTGTTCGATCGTCGCCAACGCAACGGCTGCGTTAGCTGCCTGGTGTTCGCCGACAAGGCCCACTTCCAGCCCTTCATAGCTGCTCGCCGGTTCGCCCGAGCGATGGCTGCGATACTGCATCCGGCCGCGCGGCAAGCGATCGGCCGAGGTAATCTCCTCGGGCATGTGAAAGGCGTATTCAAAATCGACGCCTGCGCGAATCAGCGGAGCTTGCTGCTCGCGCGCGATGCGCTGGATGACTTCCAGCGGCTCAGGCTGCGTGACGCCCGTCACCACCGGCACGCCCGGCTTGATGATGCCGGCCTTCTCGCCAGCGATCTCGGCCAGCGTGTTGCCAAGTTGCCGCATGTGGTCGAAGCTGATGCTGGTAATCACGCTGACCGCAGGCGTGATAATGTTGGTCGAATCGAGCCGCCCACCCAGTCCAACTTCCAGCACCACCGCATCGACCTTTTGACGCGCAAAATGGACCAGTGCCATCGCGGTCATGATTTCGAAATACGTCGGCGATCCCGGCCCGGTGCAGCGCAGGCCCTCGTCATCGATGGCATCGACCACCGGCTGCAAAATACGCAGTAGCTCGACAAATTCATCCGGCGAGCAAATCTGGCCGTCGATAACCAGTCGCTCTTCGGTTCGTTCCAAGTGCGGCGAGGTGTACAGCCCCGTGCGATAGCCAGCGGCCGACAAAATGGACGCGAGCATCGACGACGTCGAGCCTTTGCCCTTCGTTCCAGCGACGTGAATCACCGGCAGCCGCACATGCGGATCGCCCAGGCGGCGCATCAGCTCGCGCATGCGTTCGAGCTTGAAATTCTGCACTCGATACGCAGGAATAGCGGCCCGCTCGTAGTTGATTCGCCCATACAAATAGGCGAGCGCGGCGTCGTAGTTTGCAATCTCGGGCACGGTCGCCATACGGCGTTCAGCTACAAAAGTGGGAGCGGAAGTTCGAGGTGTCAGCCTAGCCGGAAAGCGCGCGATTGTCGCGGGGAGCGAGCCAGCGGCGGTGGAAGTCGCTGCCACCCACCCTGCGGGGTGGACCTCACCGGCGCATTGGGAACGGTCGGCTGCGGTCTACCGAACGAATATCCGGGGTTCCTTGCGATATGGACTGTGCTTTATCTATAGTGCATACGTGGGTTTGCCGAGACAGCGGCCGATCGTGCTTTCGTCTCCCGCGGACGAACCGTTGGCAAGCTAGCCTCGTACAGCAAGCACATGGTGGTATGCCGCGACGCAGCCAGCTTTTCGCCTCGTCTCCGCGTCGTCTCGTTTTTCCCTTCGTCTTGACCGCAATCCCGAGTTGCTTATGTCCGTTGCCGTGGAATCCAGCCCCGCTTCCGCATCGTCGGCATCGAACGATGGGGTGATCGAAACCCGAAACCTGAGCAAGATTTACCG
>JAEZGD010000039.1 GCA_023417165.1 Planctomycetota bacterium | reverse complement strand
GATCTCGACATAGGTTTGCACCAGCAAGTCGCCGGTTGCGCCGCCATGGGGATCCGGCATGCCGCGGCCGCGCAAGCGAAAGACTTCGCCGGACTGCGTGCCGCTGGGCACGGTCAGCGAGTCTTTGCCTGCGAGCGTGGGAATGTCAATGGTCGCGCCGAGCGCGGCTTGGGTGTAAGTGATCGGCAACTGTAATATCAAGTGGCTGCCGTCGCGCTGAAACAGCTTGTGTTTCTTGACGGTCACAAAGCAATACGCGTCGCCGGGCGGGCCGCCATCGGGGCTCGGTTCGCCTTGGCCTGGCAAGCGGACGCGCATGTCGTTGTCGATGCCGGCGGGAATATGCACGTCCAGCTGCACTTTGCCAGCGACCGCACCTTGGCCGCGGCATTCGTCACACGGATCGGTGACGACGCTCCCTTCGCCATGGCAGGTGGGGCAAGTGGTTTGCACGCGCAAGATACCGGCCGACTGCACGACCGCACCGCGACCGCCGCAACGTCGGCAAGCTTCGCGTTGCGAGCCTGCTTTTGCGCCGCTGCCTTTGCATTTGCCGCACTTGCTACGGCGCATGAACTCGACGGTCTTGGTCACGCCGCGCGCGGCTTCAGCCAGGTCGAGCGTGACATCGCAGCGCACATCGTTGCCGCGGCGCACGCGCCTGCCACCACCGCCGCGACCACCACGCTGACCGCCAAACAAGTCGCCAAAGATACCGCCAAAGGCTTCGAAGATATCTTCGATATCGTGGAAGTGCTGACCGCCGCCGTATTGCGAATCAACGCCTGCATGGCCGTATTGGTCATAGCGGGCGCGCTTCTCGGCGTCGCTCAAAACTTCATAGGCTTCGGCAGCCTCTTTGAACATTTCGACCGCGTCAGCATCGCCGGGATTGCTGTCGGGATGATATTTAATCGCCAGTTTGCGATACGCGACCGCGATCTCTCGCTCGGTTGCGTTCTTCGCCACTGCGAGCACTTCGTAGTAGTCGCGTTTGGTCATCGCGGACATCTGTTCCAAAATTCCGAGTGACTAGGCTCTCGATCCTGCTAATCAATCGTACGCATCGCTTTGCCGAGATTCCAAAAAACAGGCCACCTCGCTCGCGAAGTGGCCCGATTAACGATCGCTTGCCAACGGAATGGGAAGTCGAAACGGGAAGCCAACGCATCCCGCTTGTCGGCGGAAACGGGAAGCTAGTGCGCCCCGCTCGCCGGCGACTACCGCACCACGCCTTCGGGGCGATTCTTCTTGTCTTCCTTCTCGAGGTTGGTCACCAGGGCCTCGGTCGTCAACAGCAGGCCGGCGATGCTGGCTGCATTGCTCAAAGCGGTGCGCACCACCTTGACCGGGTCGATGACGCCAGCCTTGAACATGTCGACGTATTCGCCGGTGTTGGCGTTGAAGCCGATGTTTTGGCCCTTTTCGAGGACCTCGTCAGCGACGACTGTGCCGTCCAAACCGCCGTTGTTGACGATCTGCACGAGCGGAGCCGACAGAGCGTTCAGCACGATGGTGGCACCGATCTTTTCGTCGCCCTTGGCGCTGCTGACGGCCTTCTCGACCGCTTCCTTGCAACGCAAGAGAGCCACACCACCGCCGGGCAGAACGCCTTCTTCCACGGCCGCACGCGTGGCGTGCAGCGCGTCTTCGACGCGGGCCTTCTTCTGCTTCATGTCGGCTTCGGTCTCAGCACCCACGCTGATCACCGCGACACCGCCAGCAATCTTGGCCAGGCGTTCTTGGTACTTTTCCTTGTCGTATTCGCTTTCGGTCTGCTCGATCTGGTTGCGGATCTGCTGGACGCGAGCGTCGATTTCCTTGCGGTTGCCAGCGCCTTCGACGATCGTGGTGTTGTTACGATCGACGGTGACCTTCTTGGCCGAACCGAGTTGCGACAGCTCGACGTTTTCGAGCTGGATGCCGAGATCTTCGCTGATCAGCGTGCCACCGGTCAGCACGGCGATGTCGCCGAGCATGGCCTTGCGGCGATCTCCGAAGCCAGGAGCCTTCACAGCGCACACGTTCAACACGCCACGCAGCTTGTTGACGACCAGCAGCGTCAGCGCTTCCGCGTCGACGTCTTCGGCGATGATCATCAGCGGGCGACCGGTTTGCGCGGCCTTTTCCAGCACCGGCACGAACTCACGCAGGTTGCTGATCTTCTTTTCGTAGATCAGGATCAGCGGGTTTTCGAGCAGGCAGTCCATCGTCGCCGGGCGATTGATGAAGTACGGCGAGACGAAGCCCTTGTCGAACTGCATGCCGTCAACGTATTCGACCTTGGTGTCGGTCGTCTTGCCTTCTTCGACGGTGATCACGCCATCTTTACCAACGCGCTCGAGGGCATCGGCCAACAGATTGCCGATCACCTGGTCGTTGTTGGCGCTGATGGCGCCGACGCTGGCGACTTCTTCTTTCTTGCTAACCGGCTTGGCCGAGCTGAGCAGCTTTTCGACAGCGGCATCGACCGCCTTTTCGATACCACGGCGGACGGCCATGGGATTGCTGCCAGCGACGACGTTACGCAGACCTTCTTTGAAGATCGCGCGGGCGAGCACGGTGGCGGTGGTGGTGCCGTCACCAGCCAGGTCCGAGGTCTTCTGAGCGACTTCGACCACGAGCTTGGCGCCCATGTTTTCGAAGCGGTCTTCCAGATCGACTTCCTTGGCGACGGTGACGCCGTCTTTGGTAACGGTGGGGCCGCCGAACGACTTGTCGATGATCACGTTACGGCCGGTGGGGCCCATGGTGACCGCGACGGCGTTGGCCAGCTTCTCGACGCCCCGCAGCATTTTTGCGCGGGCGCCATCATCAAACAGGAGTTGCTTGGCTGCCACGATATGACCTTTGTAATGAACGATGTGCGGGATGGAAGGGATTGCTGATTGCGGATTTCAGAGGGCAGATTGCAGGAGGCCAAAGGCCATCGTCTGCAATCTGCGAGCCTCAATCTGCAATCCGTCTTAGGCCAGGACCTTCGCCAGGATGTCGC
>JAEZGD010000514.1 GCA_023417165.1 Planctomycetota bacterium | reverse complement strand
CCAAACAAAGACGAAATCCAAATACCAAAGGCTCGAAACAGGGACAGCTTCCCGTTTCGAGCCTTTGTATTTTGGTCTTGGAATTAGTTTGGGATTTGGTGCTTGGGATTTGGAATTTGCCCTTCGTTTGGTGCTTAGAATTTCCCTACCTCAAGATCGTCCCTTGGCTTTGCGGCGACGAAGCCTGCGGCGGGCGGCTCCATTCCAGAATCGTTTGCTCCGGGCGGCCGATCGGTTGCGGACGGCTGAGATGCACCGGCGACATTTCGGCGCGCGAGGTGTCGAGCGGGCGATCGCCGAGTGCGACGTCGGCGGCGCTCTCGCTGCGCGGCACCAGGCGGGTGCGAGCGTCGTCGCGCTGGCGAGCATACCAACCGCCTTGCGGACGCGGAGCATCATTCTGGGCTAGCTTGATTTCGTCGCGATCGTCGGCCGAAGACTCTTGCCAGCCCGCTGCTGCCTGTTTCGTCACCGCCGATTCAGCCGAGGCGAGCGCCACATCACCGCTCGCAGCATTACCGCCTGGGCGAGTGTTGCCACGCACGCTGGCCGCGGCAAACTGGTGAGCTTGATCGTCGTGGCTGCCGCTGCGCACCCATTCGACCCAGGTTAGCTGCAACTCGGAAAGGTTGGTGTAGCCGTAATGCTTCTTGGTGGCAGCGCCCCAATTCTTCATCTTCATGCCGTCGCCGACATAGTTGACGAACTTTGGCTTGCCCCCTTGGGCGATCAAAAACCTCGCGAGCGAATAACCTTGCGAATACAAGGGCAGCACATCTTGCGGATATTCGGTCATCGCAAACATCTGATTGAAAGCGATGCCGCGATTGGTGGTCAAAAAGACCTTCAGGTTCTCTTCCTGCTTCTTGCGTTCGCTGACGTGCTCGACGGTGGTGCAAGCCCCTTCATCGGCCCAGCGGGGCAGGGGGCGACCAAAATGCGTCGCGAAGATCGCGTGCGTTACTTCGTGTGGCAGTACCGAGTCGAGCACGCGCTCGCGGCTGCCTTGTACCGACATCGTCCAGCCGAATGGGCGGCCGTTGTCGAACATAAAGCTGGTTGCACCGCCAGCGCCCATGCGTTCGCCGACCGTGACGCGAATCGGGCAGGGATCGCGCCAATCGGGCAGCGGCCGGGTGAGCCACTCGACCGCCAGATCGTGGCGAAAGTTTTCGGCGGCTTCGCAGACTTCGCGGGCCAGTTCTGGCGTGGCGGCGTCGACGATGAAGTTCTTCGTGCGATAGCTGGCGCCCAGCGACAACAGGGCAGCGGCGCACACCAAGGCGGCGCGCATGAGTCGAGCTTCCATGCTCCGGATCACTCCAGGGTCTCGAGTGGCGTGAGACGCTGCTTTCCTTGCAGCGCTCGGGGACGCGGCGATACGAAGGTCACACTTCGAATCGTTGGTCGTTCGCCTTTGCGGGAAGCAAACGCCGCGCCGCAGGCAATCGCTGACTCAAATTCGCTGGCAAAGTGCTTGTGGGTCGCTACTTCACCGCCTCGGTTGTCGGCATCAGGGCCAAGGCTTCATGAACTTTTGTCGGCAATCGCCTGTAAAGTTTGCAAAGCCTAACAGCTTGCTCGACAATCGGCAAAGAGCGGTTTGTGCCATCGCCATCAAGAATGCGGCCAGGCGCTGGCAGGCTAGCAGCGCAGTGCTAGCAGCTCAATTCGCGGGAAAGCGGAAGGAATTCACCACGGAGACACGGAGGGCACGGAGAAGACAGAGGACAGGAAGGAAGGGAAAGGGAACCGCAGCTGAACGCGGAGGCACGCAGATAAGATGGGAAGAAAAGAAGAGCAGAGGAAATGAGAAGAGCAGAGGAAAAGAAATGAACCTTGCTCCTCATCCGCGTGCATCAGCGTCATCCGCGGCTACTGCCTTCTGCATTGAATTTCCTGCCCTCTCCGTGCCTCCGTGGTGAACTTTTCTCTTCGAACCTTGGCCGAACACCCTGCCAACCCATGCAAGCTTCGCCTGCTACCACCGATTCCCCGCCGCGGCGACAACTGCGGTTGCGGCATTTATTTGTAGCGCTTGTGGGCGTCGCATCGGTGCTGGCTGTGGGGACGCAGATTGAAGGGCTTGGCTGGTTGCTGGCCATGGCACTAGCCGCGATCTGGTGCGGTGTAGCCATCGGCTGGTATGGGGGCAACTGGGCGTACTGCGTCGCGGCTTGCTTCGGATCGTTGCTGCTGTTTTGCGTGTTTCCTGCATTTCCCAATGCCCGTGAGGCCGCACGCCGCATGCAGTGTACAAACAACGTCAAGCAAATCGGCTTGGCTCTGCATCAATATCACGATATCCATGGCACGCTTCCGCCTGCGTATGTCGTGGATGGCGAGGGCCGGCCGCTCTATAGCTGGCGCGTGCTGTTGTTGCCGTATCTCGGTGAGCAGCCACTGTATGCCCAGTTTCATCTCGACGAGCCATGGGATAGTCCGCATAACCTGACGCTCGCGAAGCAGATGCCGCGCGTCTTTGCTTGCCCATCGCATCCACGCACGCCCGGGCGGACGGTCACGCCCTATGTGGCCATCGTGGATGAAGACTCGCTATGGCCTGGTGAAACTGCACTCACGCTGCAAGATATAACCGACAGATCATGGAATACGTTAGCGGTCGTCGAATGGCCTGAATCGGATATCGTCTGGACCGAGCCGCGCGACCTCACGCGCAACACCTTGCCCAAGTGGTGGCATCCTGACGCCAAGACGCTGGCCGGCAAGCATCGTCATCCCGGCGGAGTGAACGTGGCAATGGCGAGTGGCAACGTGCACTTCATCGAGCCATCTACCCTGAGCGGGGCACGACTGCGCGCCCTGCTGACGCGCGCCGGTCGTGAACCTGACATGGCGTACGAAGATTCTCATCCTTCCGGATCGGAACATTGAGAAGCACTATATATAGGAGTCTCTTGAAACTACTGGCTTGTTGACGTGCCCGCGGCGGAAGCGGGAAGAGGTTCACCACGGAGACACGGAGGGTACGGAGAGGAAGAAGACGAGAGGAAGCAACCGCAGATGAACGCGGAGGCACGCAGATAGGAATGAAGGGGAGAAAGAGGAATCGAAACAAACCTTCCTCTTCATCCGCGTGTATCAGCGTCATCCGCGGCTTCTGCGTCGTGTCTTTCGCCTTTGGATTTCCTCTCGTCTCCGTGCCTCCGCGTCTCCGTGGTGAACTTTTCTCCTTGCTTTTCGATTCCTGCGACTTTCTGATGAACCTATGCATGACTCGACTGACA
>JAEZGD010000679.1 GCA_023417165.1 Planctomycetota bacterium | reverse complement strand
GTCATAGACATACAGTTGTTCGGCGTTGACGTTGTTCGAGGCTTCGACCGGCAACTTGCCATCGATGGCGACCTTGACCGCTTCGTCGCCAGTCCAAGCGATGGCGTTGTCGACCATGTTCGCCAAGCGCGCCTTCTCGGCGAGATCGACCTGGCCATGACGAATGAGTTTGAAGTCTTCGTGAGCGAGGTAATCCTGAGCCAGGCCGGCAGGGACATAGGTGCGCTGCAGCGGAATACCGATGTCGCGCGCCTCATACATATTGACCGGCTTCAGGCCGAACTTGCCCAGCGGTTGTTGATGCTGAATGCTGGTCGTGGCGAACAGGTCGGTCTCTTCCTGATGCGGCAGTTGACGATCGCGGGCAGCGATCGGGTTTTCCATCTGTTGATGGCCCGATATGCCGCGCACCGAACGGACCGCTGCAAAACGCGGCGCATAGATGCAAACGCGATTGGCGGTCTCAATGACCGTGTCGCCTTGCAGCGTGTCGTAGTGGGCGATGGTGTCTTCGGTATCGAGTCCGCGCACCGACCAATCGGCAAGGACGCTGACTTGCGTTTCGCGATCACCACCGTCGCAGATGTATTCGTCCGGCATGCGAATGCAGTCGGGTCCGTCCCATCCCAAGTCACGGCCTGGCGCAGGCAACGGCGCACCATGACGATGACGATGCCCAACACAGCCTTGGCAACCGCGACAGCCATGGTGGCGACAAGGAATGGCTTCGTACGACACGCCTTGATAGGCCGAAGCGGGGAGCGGCGGCGCGTTGTAAGCCGCCTGCAAATGCTGATGACTGACTGGTGCGCTGAACGGGACCGGCAATGGGCGATAGCCTTGCTGCGGCGGCAACGGAGGCGGCGCATCGTAGGGCGTTTGCGCCGGCGCGGGTGCGGTTTGCTCTGGCAAAGGCGGCGCTGCTGGCAACGAATCGGCAGTCGGGATTGGCGCAGCCACATGCGCAGGAGCACGGCACGAGCACAACGGCAGCGTCGACAGCGCGGCCAACAGCCACATTGCCTGCCACTGCCGAGTCGTTGCGATGCGTTCCTTGCTCATGCGATTCACCTTGTAAGCGTCACGGCTCGTGCGGCCGATCCGTACCATCGACTAATCAGGACGTTACTGCGGCAGCAGCATCACGGGACGAATCGCCCACGGTTGATCCGGTTGCAGTCGCGGCACACGTTCGTGCTTCTCGACATCGGGCAGCTTCTCGCCAGGCGGCGTGACGATCTTTTCAGCCGGCGGCGCTGGCGGTGGAAAGCGATACTTCATGAACGGTGCTTGACGCAAGCGACCTGCAGCCAGGTCAGCCTCGGTCGGCACGCGCGAACCGATGCGCAAGATCGCCATCGGTCGACCGATGCGATCTGCCGCTTCCAGCACGTCGACATCGGAATCGACTTCGTAGTAGCGCTGTTGCGTCGGATCTTCGCGCACTGGAAGTGCAGTGCGTGGATCTTCGAGATAAATGACGCGCGTGACATAACGGCCGCTGGCCGCCAGGTCGAGTTCTTCCAACGTCAACTCGATGGGAATCGGAAAACGCAGCTCTTGTCCCGGCGGCGGGCACAAGCGATCGATCAGTTCGATGGTCGGGAACAGCTCGACGCCTTCGTTGAGCGGAATGTTCGTGACCTTCAGCTGATACACCTGGCCAATCAGCATGCCGACGAGCGCGCGGGTTTCGTGTGTTTCGCGGAACGCGCCGTCCTCGACCAGGCTGATGCCAGCGCCATCGGGAGCTTTGATTTCGACCGGCTGGAAGTAGTCAGCGCGGCGGCCCTTCTTCATCATCTGCAACTGACCGATCGTGCCGGTAGGCAAGTCGGCGTGATACAGTTGATGACGCGGCGGTTCTTGCGCCGGCAACGTGGCAGCACTGCCAACCAACAGCGTGATCAGCCCGAAGCTGAACAGACGTCGTGATGAAAAGAAGTGTTGCATGATGGCCTGCAGATAGAGGATTTCAGATGGCAGAGTGAAGAGAGATGGACACCACATTCAATCTGCAATCAGAGATCCGCGATCTGAGATTCGAGAAGAAAAACCCGACGCCGCGCAGTGATTGCCGCGCGGCGTCGAGCATGTTCACAGTCGACTACTGCGGCGGGCAGTAATCGGCGTCGTAACCCACACCACGATGGTGGCTGCCGATCACACCGCCTGCGGCGCCATCGACCATCGGCAAGTTCTGGTGCTTCACGCCAGGCGGCTGATGATAGATCGGAGCCGCGTGGATCGACTGCTCGTGGATGTAAGCACGGCTCGGCGGCTTCGGATAGCTCATACCAGGCGATTGCTTGACATCCAAACGCACCTTGTGAGTAGGTTCGGGAATATGGATCTGAGTGTGATTCTTCATCACGTGCTTACGCAAGCCTGCGGGGCCTCCCAGTGGAATGTGCGGAGGACCAGGCAGTCCGATCGGCGTGCCGCTCATCGGCATGCCATAAGCCGGCGCGGTCACGCCTGCGACGAAGTCGGGCACATAGGCACCGCCGCCAGGGCCACCAGGGCCACAGGGCATGCCATCGGGGCCGATCATCATGCCATTGGGACCAACCATCATGCCGCCATTGGCCAGACCGGCCGCGACGCCAGCCATTTCCAGGTCTTTGTTACCGATGCGAATGACCGCGAGGATGGCACCACGACGATCGGCTTCGACAATCGGATCAACACCTGGATCGAGCCGCGTGCTGACCAGCGTCTCGACACCGGCGATCGCCAATTCGGCGAACTCGGCATCGGGCAGGTAGATGACCTTGGTCACAAAGTTGCCCGTCAGCACCTGGTCGAAGTCTTCGCCAGTGAACTGAATCGGAATCGCGTTGTGTTCCAGATAGGCAGCGGTGCGCGGCGTGGTTGGTCCGATCTCGACAGTCGGATACAACTCGACACCATCGCGGCCTTCGATGTTCGTCAGCTTCAAGCGATAGATACCGCCCGAAGGAAAGTTCTGACGTCCCGGCACGATCAGCGGTTCGCTGTCGAAGCCGCCCGTACCAACATCCCACTGCACCTGCATGTTCTCTGGCCGATTAAACCAGACCTGCACGGTGGGCATGGCCACGGGAATCATCGCTGGTGGCAGCGACGGCGGCAGTACGCCGGGACCAGGACCACCGACACCGGGCCCGGGTTCCAATAACTGTTGTGCCGGCGGCAAGTTGTGAGCCTTGGGCACAGCGCAGCCCGGCACCGCCAAGCCCACGGCGACGATCATTAGCATCCATCGCTGCAAATTGACCTTCATGGTTTCCCCCCTACACGCTGCTCGGCTTGAGGTCCGTCCGGTGAACCCAATCGGCTGAGCCTTTGTTTTGTACTGATTCGTGCTGCGTCTGGTTGTGGCCGACGCGGTTGCAATTCCCTGGGTGCGGACTCGGCCGCCAAGGTTGACGTGGACCCGTCAGGCAAGCGTTCCTACAATGCCGGCCGAGCAAATCCTGCGGAAAGCAGGCGCGCTCGTACCGCGGGGCACTTACCTCTGTGGGTATTTGTTCGGATGCTTGCGCCGCGAATCTTTGGAAAAACCGTCACAACCCGACCATGAAGCACAGTTTGACTGTTGCGTTTCTCTTTTCTCTGGCCGCGCTAGCAGCACTAGCAGTGCGAGGG
>JAEZGD010000652.1 GCA_023417165.1 Planctomycetota bacterium | reverse complement strand
GGCTAGGCATGGCGACAAACGGACCACTGGTGCCTTCGATGATCTTGAGATCGCGGATTACAAACGCATCGTCAAACGTAATCGAACAGAACGCCTGCAAGCGATCGTCGCTATCCTCCATGAGTTTGATGCGGACCTCGGTGATTTGCATGAACAAGGATCCTCCGTGCGTGGCTCGTCGAAGGGCGCGCCAGCCAGCGCGTCCGGACGAGTTGATTTTTTTCGCAAGCCTATCGGCTCAAGCGGCTTGCGCACCTCCCCTACCCATTTGTGATAATGCAATCGTACGCGTCACATACGCAAAGCCTAACCCCCCGGCATGGATTCGCCGGGCGACGCGGCGCGCGTGCAACGCATGGCGGCACAGCCCAAAATAGCTGCTGCCACTGCCGCTCATCTGATATCCATAACACCCTTGGCCGGCAAACGCATCGCGCAGCCGTGTAATCCAAGGTGACAATTGTTCGGCGGCCGGCTCCAGTCGGTTGACCATCGCCTGACCGACGCCTACGAGGTCGCCGCGTCGCCAGGCGTGCAGTAACGGCTGGACACTCGCCGGACTCGTTGCGGGGCGACAGGCTTTGTAAACGGCCGGAGTGGACAGTCCTTCAGGTGGTCGCACAACGACCACATCCAGCACCGGCAACGCTTCCAACGGTTCGATGATCTCTCCGCGACCACGACAGATCGCCGCCGGTGGTCCCAGAAAGAACGGAATGTCGCTGCCCAATTCGGCGGCCACCTCGGCCAATCGGTCGAGCGGCCAATGCAGTTGCCAAGCCAAATTGGCGGCCAACAGTGCCGCAGCCGCATCGCTTGAAGCGCCGCCCAGCCCTGCGGCCGAAGCGATGCGCTTGTCGAGATGGACCGTCGCGCCGTGCTGCACGCCCGCGCGCTGGCGCAGCTTTTCGAGCGCGCGAATGACGATGTTGTCGCTGCCGGTCGGCACATCGCCTAGCGCATTGGTTGCTGTTGAGTGCGCAGCGACCAGCCAGCGCGAAGTGAGATCAAGCCGCGCATCGGTGCGTGGCTGCAGTTGCAACTGGTCGCAAACGTCGATGGCGACCATCAACGTTTCCAAGTCGTGATAGCCATCAGCTCGACGAGCCAGGACTTCGAGAAACAGATTTAGCTTAGCGGGGGCGAGAACCGTCACCCCGTGGTCGTCGCGCGCGATTCGCATGTGGCCGGCGCCTCCCGCGACCAAAGCTGCAACGAGGGTGACCGGAAACTACTGGCCACAGGTACCGCCGTGCGCGCCGCTAGCCGGAATAATGAGTGATAGACCGACGACGATTTTACCCGATCCAAGTGAGGGGTCAAGCAAGCACCGCGCAGGGGATCGTAGTCCTCCCGCTCCGCGAGAGGGAAATGCTTGGTAAGCTGCGCGGAAATGTTATCTTATCCTGCCCACGTCAGCGATTCATAACAGACACAAAAGATAACGCGTGCTTTCGGCGGACGATTCGATTCCCTCTCGCGGAGCGAGAGGACTACTTTTCGGAAGCGAGGCTGACGCAGACAAGTTCATCGTCATTACGAGCAAACAGGCAACGATTGGCAAAGGCTGGATGCGACCAGCACACGCCGCCGCGCTGATTGAGCTGCGCGGTCGTCGGTTCCAAGACCTTCGTGCGGCTGATCTCCTCGAAGCCGCGCGGCGAGAGCTTGGCGATCAGCAGTTCGCCACGTTCGTTGAACATAAAGTATTTTTCGCCATGGCGCACGAAGTGGATCGTGCTCCAACGCGCCTTGGGAACTGCGGTTAAATCTTCCCACACGCGGTCGCCAGTCTTTAGCGACAAGCAGCGCAGCTCGCCATAGCTATCGACACCATAGATATAGTCGCCGTCGATCACCGGTGTGCTGATGATGCCTTGCAGCGCGTCGGTATCGCGCTCGCTGCGGCCCACACGCTGCCAAACGATCTTCGACTCGGGCTTGTCGGGCGAAAGCTCCAGCAGCGTCGAGCCGTCGTAGAACGAGACGACCAACACATGCTGCCCAGCGATCACTGGCGTGCAGACGCCAATCGGCATGTTGCGCGGCTTCCACGCGTGCCGCCAATGCACCTTGCCGGTCGGCGCATCGAGTCCCGCGATCGAATCGCCGGTCCAGACAATCACCACATCGTGATCGCCTTGCTTGACCACCACAGGCGACGAATACTGCCCGCGATCGTCGAGCGCTCGCCAGGCTTCTTTGCCGCTGGTTTTATCGAACGCGACCACGCATGCGCCGTCTTGCCCGCCGATATGCACGATCACCAGGTCCTTGTAAATCAGCGGCGCAGCAGTGATGCCCCAGATCGGCATTTCGATCTTGTACTTCTGATTGCCGTCGTGCGACCACAGCACTTCGCCGGTCTTGACGTTCAAGCAGTGCAGATGGCCCATCGAACCCAGAGCGTAGGCGCGCTCGCCATCGATGGTCACACTGGCGCGCGGACCAGCTTCATAACCAACGCCGCGATAGGTGCATGGGTATTGATGCGTCCATAGCGGCGCGCCATCGCTTTCGCGAAAGCACAAGATGCGCTCGGTCTGCTCGGGTTTGGTTTGGCGATCCATCACCAGCACACGGCCGTCGGCCACCGTTGGTCCGGTATAGCCGGGGCCGAGCGGCACGCGCCACTTGGGCGACAGCGATTTGCTGGCGAAGGTCTCGACCACGCCGGTCTCGTTCCACACGCCGTCGCGCTGCGGACCGCGCCACTGCGGCCAATCTTCAGCCGCGGCCACCGCACAGGACAAAAGTAGAAGCGCCGTGAGACTTACGATGCGCGCAGCCATCAGTGGTCACCATAAAAAGAAGGGAAGTGATCGCCTGATTTGCCATGTGCAGGCGAAAATCTGGCGAGGCGGCTCCGATTCTAGCCGATTTGCGCATCGCATTTGCATGTAATGTCTCGCGACTCGCATTTCAGAGAGAAATTCATGCATTGCCACGCCCTTGCTTGCGACTACGACGGCACACTCGCTACCCACGGCGTTGTCGATTCCGAGACGATCCGCAGTTTGCGCCGCTGGCGCGATGCCGGGCGGAAGTTGCTGCTGGTCACGGGGCGCCAGCTCTCCGAACTGCAAGCGATCTTCACGGAACTGCATTTATTCGACTACATCGTGGCCGAAAACGGCGGGCTGTTGTATGTGCCGTCGACCGACGAGCAAAAGCCGCTCGCCGCGGCGCCGCCGCCAGAATTTTTGCAAGCCTTGATCGCGCGCGGCGTCGGGCCGATCTCGGTCGGGCAAACGATTATCGCCACCTGGCAACCGCACGAAAATACCGTGCTCGATACCATTCGCGAGTTTGGCCTCGATCTGCAAGTCATCTTCAATAAAGGGGCGGTCATGATCCTGCCGACCGGCGTCAACAAGGCGACGGGGTTGGCGGCCGCGCTCCAAGGGATGGAACTGTCGCGTCACGAAGTGGCCGCGGTGGGCGATGCCGAAAACGATCATGCCTTTCTGCGATTCAGTCGCTATGGCATCGCCGTCTCGAACGCGCTGCCTGCGCTGAAGCAGCATGCCGATTGGGTCACGCCCGGCGATCATGGGCGCGGCGTGCAGCAATTGATCGAGCGGCTGCTGACCGACGAGCTTGCCGATCTGCGCCCGGCGCGACATGCCATTACGCTGCCAGCCATGGACGACCAACCCGAGCGCCGTTGGTTCCCCGGCGAAGAGCACTTGTTCATCGCCGGCGAATTGTCGCAAGCCGAAGCGATTGAAGGCAAACTGACGCACGCGCTGATCCAGCATGGCTATCAATACTGTT
>JAEZGD010000616.1 GCA_023417165.1 Planctomycetota bacterium | reverse complement strand
CGACAAGATTGGCGAGGTTCGCTCGTTTGGCGATCTAGGCTGGGGCGTCGAGTCGCTGGCCTTTTCGCCGAATGGCACGCACCTGGCGGCCGGCAAGATGGATCGCGCGATGCTGATGTTCGACGTCGTAAATTCGGCCCGATTGGCCAAGCTCGACAATCTGGAAATTTTGGGACAAGTGCCCGCCTGCGCGTTCACGCCCAATGGTGAACGCCTGCTGGCAGGCGGCTATACGGGACACATTCATATCTGGGAAGTCAACAAAGAAGGGCAACTGCGCAATGCCGGGCAGTTCGCGGGACACTCGCAGGAGGTCAAAGGCCTGGCAGTCTCAGGCGACTCGCGTTATGCCCTGTCGGGCGGTGCCGAGAAAAAGGTCCGCTTCTGGCAAATCGACAATGGCAAGGAACTCGCCGCCTTCACCGGCTTTCAAGGCCCCGTAAAAGCCTGCTGGCTGGCCCCCAACGGCAAGACGGGCTTGGCGACCGACGGTGCCACCTTGCTGCATCTGGATCTGCAAAAGATGGAAGTCGCCAAGACCTCGCAGTTGGGCCGCTCGTGGGCGTCGGGGCAGGCAGCTGCCATTTCGCCCGACGGTTCGCTGGTCACGGTGGGCGATTCCTACAACATGCGGCTGTGGGAGGTCAAAACGATGAAAGAACTTCCGAAACTGGAATCCAACGATATCCAGTGGTCGGCAACTTTCACGCCTGACGGCACCCGGTTAATCACCGGCGCCAACAGCAAGATCAACGTTTGGGATGTGCGCAAGCAACAGCGCGTGGTGGCGCTAGAGTGTCCCAACGGTTACATCAAAGCGGTCGCTGCCTCGCCGGATAACAAGCATGTGGCGGCCATCAGCGGCAACGCGGGCGCGACCTTGCGCGTGTTCCGCATTCCGCTGGCCGACAAGTAATTCAGCGCTCGGCAGGCCAACAAAAAACCCTGGCCAAGATTGGCCAGGGTGATGTTTGAAAGCGGTAACCAGCGGGGGCCGGTGGTGCCTTAGGTGCCGAACTCTGGACGACGACGCGCGAGTTGGGCCTGCAGACGCTGCACAATGCTGCTGTGCATCTGGCTGACGCGGCTTTCCGACAGATCGAGCGTAGCGCCGATCTCTTTCATCGTCAGCTCTTCGTAATAGTACAGGATGATGATCAGGCGCTCGTTGCGATTGAGGCCCTTGGTCACCAGGCGCATCAGATCGTTCTTCTGCACACGGCGCGTGGGATCTTCGCCCTTCTTGTCCTCGAGAATGTCGATCTCGCGGACGTCTTTGTAGCTGTCGGTCTCGTACCACTTCTTGTTGAGACTGATCAGGCCGACCGCGTTCGCTTCGAGCGTCATCTTCTCGAGTTCGGCGAGCGAGATCTGCATGTGTTCCGACAGTTCGATTTCCGTCGGGTGCCGTCCCAGCCTGGTCTCCAGCTGCTTGGTGGCTTCGTTGAGCTTACTGGCTTTGCTGCGCACCAGTCGCGGCACCCAGTCCATCGTGCGTAGTTCGTCGAGCATGGCGCCGCGAATACGCGGCACACAATACGTTTCGAACTTGACGCCGCGGCTCATGTCGAACGCGTCGATGGCGTCCATTAGTCCGAAGACGCCGGCCGAGATCAGGTCGTCCAGTTCGACCCCTTCCGGCAAGCGCGACCAGATGCGCTCGCCGTTGTACTTAACGAGGGGAAGATAACGTTCAACCAGTCGGTTACGCAACTCTTTCTCGCCAGGGTTGGCCTTGTACGCCCGCCAGACCTGCTCGATCTCTTCGACGGGTGCAAGAGTCGTCGCCATGCCATCCTCCGTGATAATATCCGCCGCATCCTGCGGCTGCGTTCGTCATGAAATGGGGGGACCCGATTCGCCGAAGCGAACCGCCTGGAGCCCGGCAGCGTCTATGCTGCGTAGGACTCCGCCTCGCAATACTCTTAGGTGTCAGTCTTGTTGACGTAGCTCGATTCCGTTTACTTCGCGTGAGCCGTCGTCTCTTCTGCTTGCAGCCGTGCGAACTCTTCTTGAAAGCGCGCTTTCAGGTCGGTGGCAATCGCACGTTGTGCGATCGTGCCGAGGACATAACCGAGTCCGGCAAACACAAACAAGGCCAAGGCGGCCGCAGGGAAAATCGCTGCCGCTCCGCTCTGATGAGCCACGCCGCGCGCCACAATTGTGGCAAACGCCAGCAGCCCCAGAACTCCGGCATAACTGCGTCCCATAAACCGCCCCAGACCGACAAACTCTCGCTAACCGTCACAGCTTAACGTCGCATCGTATGGCGACGCGCCCTGGTGTTATCGGTTGTTTGTCGGCAATTATTTAATGGGCCTTGGGTGTTTCTTTGCTCCTTCCAGTGCACGCGTTTCAGGGCCGATAGAAATAGATTCCGTGACAAGACCGGACAATGGAAAAGTCTACAATTCGCTTTTCGTCGGTCCCGGCATCGCCTGACCTGCGCGGGCGGTCGCGGCAAACGCGCTCACGACTTCGCGACGTTCGTCCGGCGGCAGCGCTTGCAAGAACTGCCAGAACTGCGCCGCAACTTCCTGGGGCGAATGCGTTGTCGGCTCCGCTAGCGGCGCTGCAGGCGCTAGTGACTCCGCATCCAGCAAATCAAAGCCTTGCGCCGCAATCGACGCCAAACGCGAGCGGTACCGCTCGCTCGGCGGCGCAACTTCGGTTGTTGGCAAAGGCGACGTCTCGACCAGCGCAGGCGGCACACGACTCGGCACGTTCTCGGCCTCGGGCGTAGCGATCACTTCGATCTGCCGCGCGCCGCCAAACCACTTGCCGCCGGCCGCCACCTCGCGCGTGTGCAACACGGCCGCATCCGGACCAAGATCGGCGCGCACCAGCGCCAGCGCCTCTTGGACCGATCGTGCTCGATAGCTTTTGATTTCCATAGTCACTCGTCACTTGCCACGAATCACGGGTTACTTCTTCGCCGGGGCGGCATCTGCGACCAGGCCCACCGATTCGATCTGCGTATCGCGCGTGATCTCGTTGTAGCTCAGGATGTGCAGCCGAGGCAGCGCGCCCGAGGTAATCTGTCGCAGACCGGGGCGAATGTGTGGGCTGACGAGCAACACCGGCGGCAGGTTCGCCCGCGTCAGCTTGGCGATTTCCCCGCCGATCAGCTCGCACGTCTTGGCCACCGCCGGCGGCGACATGCGAATGAACAGCCCGCGATCGTTGTGCTCGATGCCTGCGCCGATGCGTTCTTCGAGCGCCGGATCGAGCGTCACCACGTGCAGGCGACTCTCGGCGTCGCGATAGCGCGTGCAGATCGTTCTGGCGATGCGATGCCGCACGTATTCCGTCAGCCACACAGGGTCTTTGGTACGCGTCGCATAGTCGCCCAGCGTTTCTAAGATCACGCTTAGTTGGCGAATCGGCACTTCCTCGCGCAACAGCATTTGCAACACTTGCTGCACGTCCGAAATCTTCATCACCCCGGGGATGAGCTCGTCCACCACCGCCGGCGAAGTCTTTCTCAGCTCTTCGATCAAGTGCTTAGTGGCATCGCGCGTCAGCAGTTCGTCGGCATGACGGCGCACCACCTCTTGCAAGTGCGTGGCCAACACCGCGGCCGGTTCCACCGGCGTATAGCCCAGCATTTCCGCGCGATCGCGCAAACCTGGTTCGATCCACACCGCGTTCTGACCAAAGGCCGGATCTTTCGTTTCCAGACCTGCGATCTTGCCGCTGGTAAAACCGCTATCCATGGCGAGCAAATGATCGGGATAGACGCTCCCTTCGGCCACCGGATTGTTCGTGATCTTGATGCGATAGCTGCTCTCGCCCAGGCGCATGTTGTCGCGAATGCGGACCTTTGGCAGCACAATGCCGATGTCGGCCGCCACCGCCTGGCGAACGCCGGTGATGCGCGGCAGCAAGTCGCCGCCGCGGCTGGGATCGGCCAGGCGAATCAGTCCGACGCCAATCTCCATTTCCATCGGATCGACCGTCAGGAAGTCCTCGATGCGCTCTTCGGGCTTCTTGGCCATTTCCGCTTTGGCTTGCGCGGCATCGTCGGCGACTTGCTGAGCGGCGACCTGCTTCTGCTTCTTGGTCATCAGATAGGCCATGCCCGCGCAGCTCGCGCCGATCGTAAACAGCGGAATCGTCGGCAAGTTGGTAAACGACAGCAGCGCCAAAAAGCCGGCCGTAATCACTAGCGCCTGTGGGCGGCTGAACAGTTGTTGCATGAATTCCGCAGGCAGGTTCGAGCTTTGCGAACTGCGCGTCGTGAGCAAACCAGCCGCCAGCGAAATCAAGAACGCTGGCACCTGGCTCACCAGACCGTCGCCAATCGTCAGCTTGGTAAACAGCTCGGCCGCTTCGCCGATCGGCATGCCCATTTCCAACACGCCGATCACAAAACCGCCGACGATATTAATCAGCGTGATGATGATGCCGGCGATGGCGTCGCCACGTACGAACTTACTAGCACCGTCCATCGCACCGAAGAAGTCTGCCTGGCGCGTGACTTCTTCGCGGCGGCGCTGCGCTTCTTTTTCGTCGATGATGCCGGCATTAAGATCGGCATCGATCGCCATTTGACGCCCTGGCATGCCGTCTAATGCAAAGCGCGCGGCGACTTCGCTGATGCGCGTGGCACCTTTGGTGATGACCATGAACTGGATCACCACGAAGATAATAAAGATGATGATGCCGACCACGATGCGATCGCCGGCGATAAATTCGCCGAAGCTTTTAATGACGCCACCCGCCGCATACATGCCGTCGATCTCGGCGCGCGTCAGAATCAAGCGCGTCGAGGCCACGTTCAGCACCAAGCGGCCCAGCGTGGTGGCCAGCAAGATCGAAGGAAAGATGCTGAACTCTAGCGGCGTCCGCACATAGATCGTCGTCAGCAGCACAATCACCGAGACGCTGATATTCACCGCCAGCAGCACGTCCATCAGCGCGTGCGGCAACGGCACCAGCAACACCAGCAAACTGCTGACGAGGCCGATGGGCAGAATGAGATCTGTCCAACCGCGCAGACGATTCATAATGGCTAGGCCGCCAAATTTTTTGGCGATTTTGGCTGAAGTCGCGAAGCTAAAGGGTCGATAAGGACTGGTTCGGAAGAGGGCGGGAGGGTATCG
>JAEZGD010000507.1 GCA_023417165.1 Planctomycetota bacterium | reverse complement strand
CGGCGGAGCGAGCGGCCTACGTAGGGCATTTCAGCTTGCCAATGCGCGGCATGCATGGCAAGTTAGAAGTTTGCACTACGAAAGCGGGTTTCATGGAACGCGATCTCATCCAATGGCTGCGCGACCGCCTGGAGCAGCGTGAGAATGTCCTCGTCGGCCCTGGCGACGACGCGGCGGTCCTGCGCGTTGACAGCAATCTGGTTGTCACCACCGACATGCTGATGGAGGGGGTCGATTTTATTCTGGACGAGGCCGGCCCGCGTCGCGTCGGACACAAGGCGCTCGCCGTCAACCTGAGCGACTTGGCGGCGATGGCGGCCAAGCCCGTGGCGGCGTTCGTATCGCTTTGCCTGCCGCGCGCCGGCGGCGAATCGCTGGCCATCGGCTTGTATGGCGGCATCTGTCCGCTTGCAGAGCAGTTCGAGTGCTCGATCGCAGGCGGGGACGTCAACAGTTGGGACGGGCCGCTAGTGATTAACGTGACTGCCATCGGCGAGACGACCGCGCGCGGGCCCTGGCTGCGCAGCGGCGCGCAAGCTGGTGATGCCATTGTTGTCACCGGCAGCTTCGGCGGCAGCATTCATGGTCGACACTTAGACGTCGCGCCGCGCGTGCGTGAAGCGCTGCTCTTGCAAGAGCGGTACGAGATTCATGCAGCCACCGATGTCAGTGATGGCCTGTCGATCGATCTCGCGCACCTTTGCGAGGAGAGCGGCCTACACGCACGATTGTGGGAAGTCGCGATTCCGATTCATCCTGACGCGCGCCGCCCCGCGCCTGGCGAGTTCAAGCTGTCGCCGCTCGACCGCGCACTGGGTGATGGCGAAGACTTCGAGCTGATCATGGCGGTGCCGTGGGAAACGGCCGAGCGCATGATCGCCGAGCAGCCACTGCCAGGCGTGCCATTGTCGTGCATCGGCCGCTTCATGCCAGGCGAAGGACTTTCGCTAGAATATAAACGTCCCGCGCACCCGCAGATTATCAGCCTGAAGCCGCGCGGGTTCGAACATTTGTTGGAAGGCTAAGTCTCGTCACATCCATGACTGCGTTCACGTTCATTGCGCACAGCGAAGCCGATACCGAACGCCTGGGCCGCGCGCTGGCGACGACGCTGCCCGACGGCACTACGATCGCGCTCGTCGGCACGTTAGGCGCTGGCAAGACGCGGTTGGTGCAAGCGGTAGCTCAGGCTTGCGCGATTCCTGTCGGCGAGGTGGTGAGCCCGACGTTCACGCTGTGCCACGAATACCGCGGCGAGCGGACGATCTATCACTTCGATGCGTACCGCTTGAAGGACGACGACGAGTTTCTGGAACTAGGCCCCGACGAATACTTTGACGCGCCCGCGCTGACATTTGTCGAGTGGGGCGATCGCGTCATCGACTGCTTGCCGCGGCAGCGACTCGAGATTCACATTCGCGTCACCGGCGAACAAGCACGCGAGTTCGCCATCATCGCTCATGGCGAAGTGGAGGCAGTTCTGCCGATACTTGCCGAGCAATTGCAAGGCTAATTGCAACTCATCGCTGCCACTGCCCGGCGAACATGCGTTCGAAGTTGGGCTGGTTGCCGAATCGGTAGTCCGAATGGTCGTCGTAGAGTCGGACGATGAAGCCGCCGCCGGGCCGCATGATCTCGACATACTCTGGAGTGACGACCACTTCCTCGTAGTCGTGATAGAACGATCCATCCGCTTTCTCGGAGTACCACGCCTTTCCCTCGCCCTTGCGGAAAGCACCCGAGAACTCGGTTTGATCAGGAAAGACTTTCGGTACGTCTTTGAAACTCCAAATCGTTCGTCCCGCGAGTGCGTCTGGATTGTTTGAAGCCGGCGAGGGAGATGCTGGCGGTGTTTGTGGATTTTCGGAAGCAGGCACTGTCGTCGGTGCGCCACTCTTGCGCTGGAAAACCAGCAAGTCGGTCGCGGGCTTCGTGGAAGAAACCAGACTTCCGGGATACTGACCTGACGCGGCTTCGTCCACCATGATGCACAGTTGCAACTGGTCGCCTTCCACAGCGTAAATGCCGTAGATCGCAGGCGATTTCTCCAGCACGATTCGATGAGGACTGCTGTTCGTATCGACCGCGAAACTACAAGTATCATCCGGCTTGCCCGACCGGCGAATGGTTAAGACCTTGTCGACAAACGAGTAGGTCATATTGAGTGGCTGGACCTTCTCGGCCGAGACCTCTTGCCCCGCAGCGTGAATGGAAGCCAATTGCCATTCGCCTTGGAGGCTTGCATCGGTCATGCCAGACGAGGCCGGCTGCGGCGCCGCAGCGTCTTGGCAACCGCTCAATAACAGCAGACAGAGCGTAAGGACCGACAGGTTCGCTCGCATCGAAATCGCCCACAAAAGAAGGAAGTGGAACTGACGACGCCTTTGTGCCCTACAGTATGTATTTGCTCAAATCTTCATCTTCGGCGACCGATTGCAGCCGCGCGGTGACATAAGCGGCGTTGATCACCACATGCCCCATCTTCATATCCGGCGATTCGAAGCTCAACTCCTCCAACAATCGTTCCAAAATCGTATACAGTCTCCGCGCGCCGATGTTTTGCGTCTTTTGGTTCACTTGATACGCATAGGACGCCAAAGCGTCGATAGCATCGTCGGTAAACTCGATATCAACCCCTTCGGTCTTGAGCAGGTCGGCATACTGCCGGGTGAGCGAGTTGCGCGGCTCGCGCAAGATCCGCACGAAGTCGTCCTTGGTTAGGTCGTTCAGCTCGACGCGAATCGGGAACCGACCTTGCAGCTCCGGCATTAAATCACTGGGCTGATTCCGGTGAAACGCCCCGGCGGCGATGAACAGAATGTGATCAGTCTTAAGGTAGCCATACTTGGTTTGCACCGTGGTGCCTTCGACGATCGGCAGCAGGTCACGCTGCACGCCTTGGCGAGAGACATCGGCCCCTTTGCCTTCGGCGGCGACGACCTTGTCGATCTCGTCGAGGAAGATAATGCCTTGGTTTTCGGCAAGCTTGATGGCTTGTTCGTTGATCTTGTCGGCGTCGAGCAGGGCATCGATCTCTTGTTCTAAGAGCACGCCGCGCGCTTGCTGTACGGTAAGTTCCCGCCGCGACGAATGCTTGGGCATGATCTTATCGAACACACCTTGCAGGTCGGTTTCCATCTGTTCCAGGCCCATGCCGCTGAGCAGCACCGGCTTGGCTTTTTGCTCGATGACCATCTCGACCTTGCGATCTTCGAGCTCGCCCCCTTCCAGCATCGCCTTCATCTTGGCGCGAGTGCGCTCGTACGATTCGGCGGCTTTGGCAGCGTCTTCGTCTTCGCTACGCGAGCTGAAATTCACTGGCCGCGGCGCAAGTAAGTCGAGCAAACGGTCGGTCACGCGCTGCTGCGCTTCGGTGATGACCGCTTTGCGCTCGACATCGCGCACCAGCGCAATCGCATTCTCGACCAGGTCGCGCACCATGCTTTCGACGTCGCGGCCATAGTAGCCGACTTCGGTATACTTGGTCGCTTCGATCTTGATGAACGTCGCGCCGGTCAAG
>JAEZGD010000431.1 GCA_023417165.1 Planctomycetota bacterium | reverse complement strand
GTAGTGGGGAGTCAGCAGTGGACAGCAAAGGCAGGGAAGCCATGAGCGGATGGATGAAAGCAGCAGTGATCGTCATGCTGGTGGCCGGGCAAGCGGCCGCCGCCGAGATCGAACTGCGTCCGCAGGTCCGAGCCGCTGGCGCGATCGTCAAGCTGGGCGACGTGGCTGTGGTGCATGGCACGCCTGAAGAAACTCGCGAGCTGTTGGCGCTGGAACTGGTGCCGGCTCCTGCGGCGGGCCGTTCGCGTTCGCTGAAGATTCGCGAAATCCAAGACTTGCTCGCCCTGCAAGGCGTGAAGCTGGTCGATCATCAGTTCGCAGGCGCAAGCTCGGTGCAGATCGGCGGCGGCAACAGCAGCAGCGCTGCTCCGACCGCGCCGGCGCTGAAGGCGTCGCGCAGCGCTCGCGAGCAGGTCGAATCGCGCGTGCAGCGTGCGATCATCCGTCATCTGCAACAAGTCGCCGGCGAGCGTCTGCCTTGGAACGTCTCGGTGAATCTGACGGACGAACAACTGTCGCTCTTGTCGCAACGCAGCGGCGACATTCTGGCCGAAGGTGGTCGCCAGCCGTGGATCGGTTCGCAGCAGTTTGTCTTGCAAATTGGCACTGACAAAGGCGTGCAACGGTTGCCGGTCACGGTGGTCGTGAGCGTTCCGGAAATGGTCGTGGTCGCGAAGCGTCCGTTTCGCCGTGGCGAAGTGATTCAAGCCAGCGACGTCACGCTCGAGATGCCGCCGGCTGGCGATAGCTCGATCGCTGTGGCCACGCATCTCGAAGACGTGATTGGTCGCGAGACGGTGCGCAGCGTCGCCACCGGGCAACCGCTGGAAAGCGCTTGGCTGCGTAAGCCGATCATGGTTCGCCGTGGCGAAGTGGTGACGGTCTTTGCCCGCGCGGCCAACTTGACCGTGCGGACGCAAGCTCGCGCCACCGAAGATGGCGGCCAAAACGACATCGTCACGGTCGAACGCTTGGACGATCGCCAGCGCTTTAGCGCTCGCGTGGTGGGCGTGCAGGAACTCGAAGTGTTTGTCGGCGGCGTGCGTGTGGCCGAACGCAAGTAGCATCGCGACGATTCGCATCCTTCCATCGAAAATCCCATGAAATTGTCTGTTCTCATCGCGATCGTCGGTGGCTGCTGCCTGGCAGCGACCGCGCATGCTCAAAGCTCCAGCTTGTTTCGTCAGGACATTCCTGTCAGCGAAACCACCGGCCCGGTGCGATTGCCGCAAGGCAGCTGGACCTATGTGCCGCCTCCGCCGGTCCAGGAAGTGCGCAAGAACGACTTGGTTTACGTGCGCGTCAACATTGGCTCGGAAGTCTTGTCCGAAGGCGATAGCGAAGTTCGTAAAAGCGGTCTGTACGACGCGGTGCTGCGGGATTGGATCATTCTCGATGGCCTGCGTTGGGTGAAGCCTTCGCCGCAATCGGATGGCGACCCTCGCATTCAAGGCAACGTCACGCAGCGTCGCCGGGCGGAAAGCTATGTCGAAACGCGTGACAGCCTCGAGTTCGACATTCAAGCCCGCATCGTTGACATTCGTCCGAACGGCAACCTGGTCCTCGAAGCCCGCAAGCACATCAACAACAACGAAGAACATTGGGAATTCTCGCTCACCGGCGAGTGCCGTCCCCAAGACATCGGCGCAGGCAACACGATCCTCAGCCGCAATATCGCCGACCTCCGCATCGACAAACGCGAACGCGGCCAGGTCCGCGATGGTTACAAACGCGGCTGGTTCCAAAAGTGGTTCGATCAAGTGATCGATCCGTTTTAGTCGTCGCCAGTGGATTGTGGGTCGTGGTCAAAGCTTGGAACTTGGCACTCGGATTTCGGAACTTCGTCCTATGCGGTTTGCCTGCTTGTTGATCGCCTTGGTCTTCTTCGCTTCGCCAGCGTATGCCAACTTGCGCGTTCGCGATGTGTGTCGCGTGAAGGGCCAGGAAGAAAACACGATTCATGGCTTGGGGCTAGTCGTTGGTCTGAAAGGGACCGGCGATACCAACGCCGCCACGACCATGCGTTCGCTGGCGCGCATGATGGAGCTGATGGGCACGCGTGTCGCGCAGAACAAAGATGGCGCGTTCCTATTGGAAGAGATCAAAGATGCCAAGAACGTCGCACTGGTGTTTGTGACCGCAACCGTGCCCGCCGCCGGTGCTCGCCAAGGCGATGTGCTGAACTGCACCATCAGCAATGCCATGAACGCCAAGAGCCTGGCGGGCGGATACTTGTTGACCACGCCACTGCTCGGTCCTCGCCCTGGCAGCGATCGGGTGTATGCGTTTGCCAGCGGGCCGGTCGATCTACCCGACAGCACGCAACCCGTCAGCGGCCGCGTGCATGCCGGCTGCCGACTGGAAGAAGACTTCCACAACGTCTATAGCGCCGACGGCAAGATCACGCTGGTGCTCGACAAGAACCACGCCAGCTTTCAGACCGCGCAAGACATCGCCGACATCCTCAAGAATCAGCCCGACTTCCGCGACGGCAGCTCGGCCAGCGAAGTCGCCGTGGCGAAGGATCAGGTCAACATCGAAGTCAAGATTCCGGAAAAGTATGCGGCCGATCCGGTGCTGTTCGTTTCGCTGGTGCTGAATCAGCGGTTGTTCAACACCGATAGCGAAGCTCGCGTGGTGATCAATGAGCGTGCCGGCTCGATCGTGATCGGTGCGAACGTCGAAATCGGCGCGGTCGCGGTGACGCACAAAAATCTGACCATTGAAGTCGCGCCCGGCGTGACTGCCAACGAGTTTGTGCCGCTCGATCCGGGCTCGAACAAAGACACCACCAAGCTGCAAGCCTTGGTCGAAGCGTTGAATGCCGTGAAGGTGCCGACGGCCGACATCATCGAGATCCTGAAAGGGCTGGAACGTAACGGGCAACTGTACGGCCGGCTGATTGTGGAGTAACTCGCCATGAACATTACCTCATCGCTCGCGGCCGCCAGCCCTTCGTCGCTCAGCCTGCTGAAAGATCGCGCGGAAGAGCCGCGGATCCTAGAATCCACCGACAAGGCGAGCCCCGAACTGCGTGAAGCGTTCACGTCGTTCGTCGGCCAAACCTTTTACTCGCAACTGCTTGGTTCGATGCGCAAGACGGTCGATAAGCCTGCGTACTTTCACGGCGGTCGTGCGGAAGAAGTCTTTCAAGGCCAGCTTGATCAAACCCTCGCTGAAGATATGACCAAAGCCACTGCCGATCAATTCGCTGGACCGATGTTTGACCTCTTCATGCTGGGACGTCCCAACTAGATCTCGCGCGGTGCGCGGGAAGGACTGAGTGTTCGCGGAATTTGCTCTGTGTTGCCGCCGACTCATGCGAGCGGCTTACGAAATAGAACTATGACTGTTACCTGGCAAACCGAACTAGCCGACTTCCTCTCTGACCTGAGCACGCTGCAGGATGAACTGCTGGGCGTGTTGAGCGAGAAACGCGAATGCATGGCCAAGCGTGACTTGGCGGGCATGCAAGCACTCAATGAGCGCGAGGCGGAGCTCTCGGCACGCTTGGAAGCGGTCCAGACGCGTCGCACCGAACTGCTAGCCGCCGCGCGCGAGCAAGGCATCGAGTGCGATAACCTGAGCAGCCTTGCGAAGGAACTGCCTTCCGGCAAACGCGAGACTCTTGGCAAGCAGGTGAAAGACAGCGCCTGGCGCATGCGGCTCTTGCAGCATCAAAGCCTGACGAATTGGGTGATCGCCCAACGCACGGTGCTGCACTTGGCGCAAATGATCGAAATTGTTGCTACTGGTGGGCGGCTGCGGCCGACCTACGGAAAGAGCGATGCTGCGCTGTCCCGCGGAGCGTTGGTCGATCAAGAAGCTTGATGCCAATGCTACCACTGCGATGACAGCATCGCCTTTTCGCGGACGTCTCTTATGTCGCTGTTTAGTTCCATTCAATTAGCCAACAACGCGCTCATGGCGGCGCAGTTGGGCGTGCAGGTGACAGGCAATAACATTGCCAATGCCACCACGCCTGGCTATATCCGTCAGAATGTGGTTCTGACGCCTGCGGCGACCCAACGCAAGGGCGACTTGCTGTTGGGCTTGGGCGTTGATGTTACGGCAGTCATTCAGCAGACCGACAAGTTCCTGGAAGAACGTCTGCGCGGCGCGGTGAGCGATCTGTCGAATGGCGAAACGCAGGAAGGGGCTTATACGCAGCTCGAAACGCTGCTCGGCGAGCTGAGCGAGACGGATCTCAGCAGCATGATGAGCCGCTTCTTCGGCAGTATCAACGACGTGCTGAACCAGCCCGAAAGCATTCCGGTGCGCAACCTGGCGGTGCTGCAAGGTCAAACGCTGGCGAGCGACATTTCGCGTTTGGATAGCCGCGTGCGCGATATTCGCGAAGACGTGAACAAACGCATTGGCGATGCTGCGATCGACATCAACCGCCTGGCGAACGAGATCGCTAAGCTCAACCGCCAGATTACCAGCGCCGAAGGCGGAGCGGTCAGTAAGAGCGACGCGGTCGGGCTGCGCGATCAGCGCGGCGTCGCCCTGCAAGAACTAGCCAAGATCATCGACGTTAAGGTGGTCGAGCAAGATTCAGGCGACGTGACCGTCTTTGCTGGCGGCGAGTATCTGGTCTTTGAGTCGACTGTGCGCGAGGTCATGACGGTCGTGGCGCCGGATCGCGGCTTGAACGTGGTTGAAGTTCGCATCAAAGCGACCGACGCGCCGCTCAACGTTTCGTCAGGCAAGCTTACCGGCTTGGTGGCGGCCCGCGATCAGATTCTGGGCGACTTTATCGATCAGCTCGATGGCTTCGCGCAGACGCTGATGTTC
>JAEZGD010000422.1 GCA_023417165.1 Planctomycetota bacterium | reverse complement strand
CTGAAAGACCGTGCCATCGTTGCGGAACTTTAGTTTTCGCCCAGCATCGATGCGCGCGAGCGTGTCGCGCAGGTCGACATCCCCTTCAAACACCACGCGATCCGACAGATCGCGAATCGTGACGTCTTCGACCGTAGTGTCGGCTGCCGCCGGAACGGGCGACGGACGCGTCTCGGGCGCCTTCTTTTCTGCGGCTGGTTGCTCAGCAGCGGGCGGCGCAGGCGCGTCGTTCTCTCGCCACTGCTGCAGGGCAGTTCCCCCCGCCACCAGCAACAACACAATCACGATGCGCGCGATACGCCATGTCTGCCGGTTCATCGGAAACTTCCTGGCGGCATTTACAGATACATTCCCACGAACCCGCCGGCTTCGTCGCTGGCTTCATTCAACTTCGCCAGGCGGTCAAGCGTCTTTTGCAGGTCGCCCGCTTCGATGAAGCGATCAAACTCGACGCACACCGAGTGCTGCACCGAGGTGCTGAACCAGTTCACAATCGGCTCGGTCAGCCAATCGCATGTCTCGCGCACCAACTCTACCTGCAAGTCGCAGCGATCGGCGCGCAGGTCGCTGCTGTCGGTAAACAGCGTGCCTTCGTACCGGAACTGCAGCATGCCATGATCAGGCCGATTCGTCAGTCGATAGATGCATTCGGCGTTGTACAAATAGTACGTGTTGAACGTGCCGTGCGTTTCAATCGCTTGCTTGATGCGTTCACACAAGGCGCGATATTTCGGCGACGCGTCCATGGGAATATCCAGACGCGTCACCGAACGCAGGGGCAAGCAATCGAAGCTGATTTCCACCCAGCGGTCCATAGATTCATTCCGTGAGGTGCTGTCGTACTACTCGGCGCCAACCGAGACCGCCTGAGTCTGCTGCGAGGGCATGTCCCAGCCGAGCGTGATCCAGCCGCCATCGGCGTTCATCGTTTGCAACGCCAGCTTGCCGGCCGACTTCCAGCGTCCAGGCAGCTCCAGCCCTTCGCCTTGAAACTCTTCCTTAAACAAGGCGGCGAACTTGCGACGAATGAACGTCTTGAAGGTCACGTCGGCCACGCCTTGGCGTTCCTGGCTGACGTATTCAGCTACGACGTCTCCCTCGCGCGTCAGTCGCGAGCCGGTGCCATGCTGCTCCAGACGATACTTGGCCGAGATTACCATGTCTTTGTTGATTTCGCGATCGCCACGGGTGAACTGACTGCCGCGAATCGAAATCGTCGCCGTCTGGTCATCGAAGACCACCGAGATCGGGCGAATCGCCGCAAAGGTGATCGACCAGGGATCTTTGTCCTCGGTGATCTGCAATTCTTCAGGCACTTCGCGATCGGCTTCCTTCAGCAATTCGACCAAGCGTTCGTCGGTGAGTGTGCGTCCACCCAAGCCGGCCTCGCCAGCGTTGCCGATCATCGATTCATGCAAACGCACCGATAGATCGTGGCGTTCGGTCAGGACCGGTGCAGGCGTAGGAGCTCCCAAGCGAGCGGGGCCAGCGTGCAGAGCCGTCACGCGCACGCTATCGGCTGTGGTGGCGAAGTCCAGCACTTGCGGGAAGGCGTCTAAACGCACCAGGGGCCGACGAAAGCGATTGTAAAAGTCTTGGTTCGCCCGCGCGAGATCGGCGGCCGCTTGATCGTCCATGCGACGCTGCAGTCGCACTTCTGCACGGCGACTGGCGATGGCTTCCGCCTGGCTTTCTTGCTCGGCCACGCGGCGCTCGGCGATACGTTCGATTAACTTCAAATGTGCGTTAACGCCGGTAATGGTCGTGTTGGTATTCGCAACCGCCACCGTAGGCTGAATCTGCAAACCGTTGGCGTCGAAGAACAGTCGCTTCGAAGCGCTCAAGGTCGTAAAGCCCTTGCTGCAAATTTCCACATTGCGGTTATAGCCAATGTTGTTCGAGTTGGCGTAGCCGGTCATCACGAGTTCCAGCACCGCGCGCTGGGCGCTGGGAACAGTGCGCAACGAGACATTGCCAACCGTATGCGCTGTGCCGTGGACGTCGGTACCTAGAATCAGCTCGCGCACAGGTCCCACGTCATTAACCGCGCGATTGACGCCCGTGCTCGCCAGGCGCTGCGAAATACTGGCGTGAAGATTCGGATGTAGGTACTGACGACGCACCGCCGTAACCAGCGGCTGCGCTTGTTGCGAATTGGCGAGGTAGCCCAGCGTTTCGCCGATCACCACCGAGTCGGCATCCTTCTGGTCCTGGGCGAATTGCTCCAGCACGCGGGCCAATTGATCGAGTCGGGTCTCGTAAGCAGCTTTTGGATCCTTGGCGTTTGCCGCGGCCGCGAGATGAATATAGTCGCGCAGTGCCTGGCGGGCTTCTAGGAACTGGGGCAGATCGAGGCCCACCTTGTTCCGAAAGAAGTTGTCTTGCACCGTTTGCAAGGCACGCAGATCGGGCGTGCCCGGCTTGGCTAGTTCGGCTTGCAGAGCTTCCCACTGCAAATAGCTTTGCCAACCCGCCAGGCGATCGCGTCCGCCGCCTGCGAGAAAGCGTTCCAGCCGTGCGAGCGATTGTTGCAGGCGCGCTTTGGCGGCTGCCAGTTGTTCGGGACGCGGTGCGACATAGTCTGCCTTGGCTTCTTGTGCGGCCTGCGGCAACTCTTCGACTGAGTATTGTGGCAACGTGGCGAGCCAGCTTTCGAGCGCGCGACGCGTAGTGTTAAAGCGCGGGCGTTCCAGCCCCGGCGCGCCGCTGTTATAGCGCCCTAGGATCTGGCTCACCGCCCGGCGGTTGGCAGCGGAGCCGCGCGCGAGTTGTTCGTTGAGTTCGGCCGTTTGTAGATAGTCATTCCAGCCGCCGGCGCTAGCACCCAGCCAGCGCGACTGCTCGTCGAGAGCCGACCGCACCGATTGCTCGGCAGGCCCCGCCCACGCGGGCGCGCCGCTGAGCGCGGCAGACAAAAATCCAACTCCCACGATGGTCAACCAGAACTGCCGCATTGTGCCACTCCTAAAGCCAAGACCGGCCGAATCCATCGTGCCAAATCCTTTTGTAGTAACCAGTTAATCGCAACGCCGACGCGAAGTTCCCTCTTTCATGGGCAGTTGCGCTCGCAACACAATCCGTTGCTTTTCAGCGGCCTCAACTTGCGACGTAAAGACCGCGACCACCTTGCGGTGTGCAGCCGCTACGCATTAAAGAAGATAGGTAATTCCTTACCAAAAGTCATCTGCCTGAAGCACCTTCCTCCACCACACGAGGGGGCCGCAGTTCGCTATATTTTGCGCGAATCCCACATTCGCAACAATTGACAAAGCCTGCCTCATCAATCTATTGTAACTTCGCCTGCCTTGGGCGAACGCCAGATTCCCAGGATGGGACGACGAGGGGCCAGCCGCTGAGCCCGCTTCTTCGTCCTTCGATCGGCATGGTCTGATTGCCGCTGGCCCGCCTAACGCTGTCGCTGGACTCCACAGGGACGTTCGTGCGACTGCCTTCTGACCGGGAGATCCTGGTCGTGGGTTGTAACCGCCTGCCGCTGCATTTTTTGCAGCACCACAGCGCGAGCGTTCGCGCTGCGCGCTGGCGGTGTCGCCGTTTGGCCCTAGCTGCCTG
>JAEZGD010000370.1 GCA_023417165.1 Planctomycetota bacterium | reverse complement strand
GTACTTCGATCTGTACAGCCGCCATTTGCGAAAAAAAGAAGGCGTCTATGAGCACGAAGTCCGCCACGCCGAGCGCCTGCGTGCTTCGCTCGATGCGGGACATAGCATTCTGCTAACGCCCAACCACCCGCGGACCGCCGATGCGTTGGCTGTTGGTTATCTAGCGCGCGCCGCCCGCTGCAATCTGTTCGCGATGGCCAGTTGGCATCTGTTCAACCAAAGCCAGTTCATGGCCTGGGCGATCCGCAGGATGGGCGCGTTCAGCCTGAATCGCGAAGGCATCGACCGCCAGGCGATTAACATGGCGATTGAACTGTTGGACGAAGCGAAGCGGCCGCTGGTGCTGTTTCCTGAAGGCGGCTCGACGCGCACCAACGATCGCTTGCATGCGTTGCTGGATGGTGTTGCCTTCATCGCGCGGACGGCCGCCAAGAAACGTCAAAAACGCGATGGCGGCGCCGTAGTGGTCCACCCGGTGGCCTTTAAATACCTGTTTCAAGGCGATTTGACGCGCGCGGCCGACGGCGTACTTTCGGACATCGAGCGGCGGCTCTCGTGGCGACCTCGCCCGCGCAAGACGCTCATGGATCGCATCTCGAAAGTCGGCATCGCGCTGCTCGCGCTCAAAGAACTGGAACACTTCGGCGCGCCACAGGAAGGCCGCCTGGGCGAGCGACTACAAAAGCTGATCGATCGCTTGCTCGGTCCGCTGGAGCGCGAATGGCTCGGCAGCGAGCAAGCGGGCGGCGTCATTCCGCGCGTCAAAGCGCTGCGGATGAAGATCATGCCCGACATGATTGGCGGCCAGATCACCGCCGACGAACGCGAGCGCCGCTGGGACCAACTGCACGATATTTACCTCGCGCAGCAGGTCTCGTGCTATCCGCCCGACTATCTCACTTCGCGTCCTTCGGTCGATCGTTTGCTGGAGACGATCGAGCGGTTTGAAGAGGACCTCGATGGCAAGGCGCGCATTCACGGCCACTTAAAAGTGGTCATCGAAGTGGGCGAAGCGATTGCCGTCAGCCCTGAACGTGACCGCAAAGCACCGGTCGACCCGCTGATGGGCGAAATCGAAGGGAGCCTCAACCGTATGCTTGCCCGGCTCTCGGAGGAGTCGCCGCTGTTTGTCGATCCGCTCGCCCCCGCGCCGCCCGCATGACCGGCACGGCTGGGCTAACGCGATATCAACTGCCGCGAAGTTGCGTCTTCTCGGCTGCTTCGCTCGCGCCAATCGACAGATCGCGACCTACGCTTGACTGTTCCTTGTTCCCCGCCTGCCCGCGCGCAGGCGAATGAAAGCGAAGCAATGCTGGCTGTCATCTTCATCATCAGCGTGACCAACATGGCCCTTGGCTTTGGCTTGGCCGTCGCGCTCCATCACGGCCCGCCCTGGCGCAAGAAAGCTGCCGCCGCTCCGGTATCGTCGTCAGAACACGCTTAGCACATCGCGTAGGTCGAAGCCATGCTTCGACCACGAACCTATGCGCATGATCGCTGCATGGCATCGTCATACTTCGCCAATTGTGCTTGGACGACGCGGGGAAGTTGCGCGAGGTCTTTGATGGTCGAGATCTTTTCGAAGCGACCGGTGGCGGTTAAGAGTTCGTGAGTTTGCGCTTCGAGACCATCGTGAATTTCGAGTACCAGCCAACCGCCAGGCGTCAGACGTTCGAGCGCCTGGGCGACGAGGCGCGTGGTGATTTCTAAGCCGGTCGTGCCGCCGACCAATGCGGTGCGCGGTTCAAAATCGCGTACGCCAGGCGAGAGTTCGGCCCACTCGGCCTCGGTCACATACGGCGGATTGCTAACGATGATGTCGAACCGCTGCTCACTCGGCAGCGCGGTCAGCAAATCGCTTTCGACAAAGGTGACGCGATCGGTCACTTGATGCGTGGCGGCGTTCTCGGCGGCAATCGCCAGCGCTGCGGGGCTTTGATCGATGGCGGTCACCTGAGCCTGCGGCGCATGCTTGGCAATCGTGATCGCAATGCAGCCGCTGCCGGTGCCCACATCCACGATCTGCGGCGCAGCGAGACCGCTCGCCTTGAGTAAGTCGAGCACCGCGATGACCGCATGTTCGGTTTCTGGCCGCGGGATCAGCACGTCTGGCGTGACGCGAAAGTTGAGCGAATAAAACTCTTTGCGGCCCACGATGTACGCGACCGGCATCCCTTCCGCCCGGCGTTTGACGAACTCGCGAAAGCGCGTGCGGGTGGCGTCGTCGACCACCTCTTCAAAGGCCGTATAGAGCTGAATCCGCTGGCAACCGCGCGCTTCGGCCAGCAACACTTCAGCATCCAAGCGAGGGCTTTCCGCCTGGTGCTTCTTCAGATAATCGGCGGTCCAGGTCAGCAATCGTCCCACGGTCCAAGGCTGATCGGTTGACACAGGACGTCTCCGTACTAATTAAGCGAATCCTCAAAGGATTCAGTGTAGAGGGCGAAGGTCCAAGTGCCAAGTTCCAAGGGCCAAGCGGGAAGCACGAATGACCAATGACAGCGATTGTCGATTCATTGATCATTCGTGCTTGGTCATTCGTCATTGGCTCAGCCGCGCTGCTAGCTTAATCGCGGCCAGCATACTTCCGGCGTTCGCTTGGCCTTGCCAGGCGATGTCGAAAGCGGTGCCGTGATCGACGCTCGTGCGCAGCACAGGCAGGCCAAGCGTCGTGTTGACGGCACTGTCGAAGGCCAGCGCCTTGAGCGGGATGTGCCCTTGATCGTGATACATGCAGACGATGGCGTCGTACTCGCGACGACGCGCAGGCAAGAAGGCCGTGTCGGGGGGCACCGGGCCGGTCAGATCAATCCCGCGACTGCGACAGAGTTCAATCGCCGGCGTGATGATGCGTTCTTCTTCGCGATTACCGAACAAACCGTTCTCGCCAGCGTGCGGGTTCAGACCGCAGACCAGTAGCTTCGGTTCCCGCCCGCGCAGGCGGCGCATAGCAGTCGCGGTCAGTTCGATGACGTCGACAATTCTCTCGACGGTCAACAAGCCGGGCACTTCGGCATAACCACAATGCACGGTCACAAACGTGCAAGTCACTTCGGGCGAGGTTTGCATCATGCAAGAGCGTTCGGCCTGCATCCGTTCGGCGAAGATTTCGGTATGCCCCGGATAATGATGCCCGGCGGCGTGCATGGCCTCTTTGTTCAAAGGCCCGGTGGCAATCGCGGCGACCTCGCCTGCCAGTCCGGCGTTGATCGCGCGAATCACATACTGAAAAGCCGCCTCGCCGCACGCAGCGCTGATCTGCGCCGGCACGACCGCATCGGCGTCGATACGCTGCAAGTCGAGAATCGCCGGGGCATCGAGCTGCGCCGCATTAGCGGGCCAATCGGCGGCGTTCAGGACCGCTACGTCGCATGGCAAGCCGACCACCTTCGCCACGCGCCGCAGCACGCCCGCATCGCCATACACGATCGGCACGCACAGTTCGCGTAGCGACGGTTCCGCCAGCGCGCGCAAGCAGACTTCCGGCCCGACGCCGGCCGGGTCGCCCATGGTGATCGCCAGCAGCGGTCGCTCGCTCGTCACGTCTTGTCTCCCGCTCTCGCTCGTATTCCGGGGCTCAGCG
>JAEZGD010000248.1 GCA_023417165.1 Planctomycetota bacterium | reverse complement strand
TGATTTTGTTCTTCTATCGCTTGCTGGCCGGGCGGTTGCTGCTTGAAGGGCCCGCCGTGCCGCGCGCTCGCCTGCGACCCTTGCGTCGCAGCCGCGCCCGCCGGGTCGAGCTAGTGGAAGAGGAATGACGCAATCTGTGCGGTACAATAGGCCAGCACGATTGAACTTCCGCGATGCTCGACCGCCTGGCCTATGTCTTCTTCCGTTCCGCATTCTCGCTGGCAGCAACTACCAGCGCTATTCGTCATTCTGGGCGTCGTGATCGTCTGGGTCGGCGCAGCGCTGCGCCATAAAGAACTTGGCGCGATGCAGTGGGCGCTGTGGCTTGGCGGCCTGCTTGCCGTCGTCGCCGCGTTGTGGTTTCGACGCACGCTCAGCCAGGCGGAACTGGATGTCGAACACGCTCAGGCACGTCTCCGCGAACGCGAGCAAGCGCTCAACGAACGCGATTCGCAGTGGGACGTCGCGCGCAAGGCCATCGAAGGCCAGCTCTCGCAGCAATCGAAGCAGCTCACCGCGCGCGAGACCGCTCTCTCTGGCAAGCTCATCACTTTTCACGAGTGGATGGAGTTTCCACAACCGCTCGATCTGTCGTCCAATTCCGAAAACGCACTGCCCGACGCGCAACTGCAAGAACTGGCCCGCAAGGATCAAGACCTCGAACGCTTGCTGCAAGCGGAAACGAGGCAAGTCTTCGAAGACATCTTGCACAACAAGTACATGATCGACGGCCAGTTGCAGACGCTGCTGATCCGCGACGACGTGATTGCCATGATGCGCCGCGTGGCGCAGATCTATCGGCCTGAAGTCGAAGAACCGTTGCTCGAAACGAGCATCAGCCAGGTGCTGCGTTCCGCCAGCCGCGCGTGCTTGCAGTTCCTGGTAATCATGGAGCAGTTGCCCTGGAACGTCAAAGAGCACAGCTTCAGTAGCTTGTACGGCTACATTCGCCAAGGCATTAAGGCCTATGGCGTGTACAAGTCGGTCGAGCCGTTTTGGCCCTATGTGAACAGCGCGTACATGCTGGGCCGCTTTGCCATGGGCGCCAATCCGCTCACGCTGGCCGCCTGGTGGTTTGTGGGAGCGTGGGGCCAGGAAGGCGCGAAGCAACTGGCCACGCGCGTCTTGCATCGCCAGGCACTCGTGATGCTGCAAAGCGTCGTGCGTGTGATTGGCTATGAAACGGCCGGTCTGTATGGCGGTGACTTTCGCCATCGCGATCCGAACTGGATCTATGGCGTCGAACTGGCAGAGCTAGTGCATAGCTTCCCCGCTTCGCGCGAAAGCTTGTCGCACGCCCTGCGAGAAGTCGGTTCGCTGCAATTGCGACACGAGTACGATCGCGTCTATCTGTATCGCTGTTTGGCAGCGCATGCGAGCCCCGACCCAGGACGCTATCGCAGCAGCGCGCTGCTGGCCGCCGAAGAAAAGATGGCCATTGCTCGGCGGTTGGAGCGGTTTTTGGAAACGTTCATTCACGGCCAAACGCCGGAGCGCGTGAGCCAATGGCGCCAAGACGCCGAATCGCGCCTGGGCGTGAAGTTGAACGTAGCGACCAAGTCCGAGTCGATGACGGTCGAGCAGCAAACCGACGAGGCGATTCGCTCGCTCGCCAGTTTTGCCTTGGCGATCAAAGAGATGGAGCCCGACGCCCTGCCGCAACTCTTGCAACATTCGCGGCTGTACAGCGATCTAGACGAAGCGACGCGCGAGAAGACGCTCGCGGCGCTCGTTGACAATCCGCCGTTCTTCTTCGAGCAGCCGACGATCGATGCTTCGTCGCCGGTGGCGCTGAAGTACCTGCAAGACTTGGCGGTACTGGCGGCCAAGACAGCGCCGCACGAAGCGGTGATTGACGAGATGCTGGTCGATGTTGCCGTGTATCTGCGCCACGACGCCAAGCGGATGCGGCAACTGCTCGACAAGCAATATGTCACCTGGCTCGCCGATCAGCTGCCACCGGACGCTCCCGAGCATCGCTTCTCGCCGCCCGTCGCCAGGGCGGTGCTCGATGTGGTGGGGCCTCACGAACAACTGCACTTCGTGTATGGCAGCGTCAGCCTGGAATGGCCCGAAGGGACCACCGCTCCGCACTACGATCGCCAAAAGACCTGGCTGGTGGGCGTCGCCGATCGCCTGATTGTCTTTACGATCGCCGAGCGACCGATGTTGCTATGGCGCGCCGATGGCGAAGTCGCTGGCGAGCGCATTCGCGGCTACCTGGCCGGCGAGATCCGCCTGCACGGCGGCAAATGGCTCGGCGATGTGCGTGCAGAGCAGCCGCTCTTGCGCATCGGCGGCCCGCTGATGGGACGCCACGAAGCCTACTTCAAGCCGCTCCTCGATCGCTGCTCCAACGCCGATGGCCGACAACCCAATGCCGGCAAACTAACCTAGGCAAATTGCCCATAGTCGCCTTTCGCTCCGCGAAAGTAGCGTTCCTGCTGCAAGCCAACGACAACCAGCGCTACTTTCGCGGAGCGAAAGGCGACGATCAGGATGCGCAGCTATTTGCGTGGCTTGCGAGCGACGGCGCGAACGCGCTCGATTAAGTACGCATCGAAGTCGGCGCGCTTGCGCTCCTGATAGAACGCAGGCATGTTCAGCCAGACCGGTCCTGGGTCCAGGCGAATCGTATTCTTGCCATACATCTCGACGACGTTCGCGGCAAAACCGGCCTTCGTCAGGATGTCGCCACAGCGAACCACGAAGCTATCGAAGGTTTCTGGGGGCGATTTCGTTTTCGCTGTTCCACCAGCGCGACGACCTTTGGTCTTCTTGATCCGCGCCAGCCGTGCCGAGACATGCTCTTCGACTTCGTACAAATCGAAGTCCAAGAGCGACTCCATTTGCTCGACGTCGTCGTCGCTCAGCAAGTCACACGCAAAGCGCAAGGCGTCCGTCAGCACTTCGCTGTCCAGCTCACCAGGCTTTTTCGCGAGCGTCATCAACTGCTTCGCCGCCGCCCGGTCTTGCTTCGTGCGCTCGGGCGACTCGAAGTCACTCGCCAATTCGGCCGTATCCAGGTATTCGCCGTCCGCCACAAACGCTGTCGTCGCGGCGAAGAAGTGATTCAGCGAACGGTACATCAGCCGCGGAGCGTCATCGTGATTCATCAGCACGACGTAGCCGATCAGCGGCTGAGTACAGCACACGCACACCGGGTTCGAGTCGTTGTTCTCGATCAGCGGCCACAACTTCCAAGGTGCATCGAAGAAACGCGGCACGCGAGCATATTTCAAAGCGCCGGCGATCGAGTAGATCTCGAGCGAGGCAAGTTCCGATCGCGATTTGCCACCATTGGCAATTTCGTAAATCTGCCGCACTGGCTTTGGAAGCGGCGCGCCGAGCTTGCTCTCGGCCGCTTCGATTTGCGCAGGCGTGGCCGCTTTAGTCAGTTTGATTTGAAACGCTTCGCAGAACGCCGAAAACGACATCTGACTCCACCTCGCAAAACAAGACCACGCGAAAAGACTCGATCAGAAGCGAGTCGATTGTCGCGTGCCGTCAGAGGGCAAAGCAAGAGCGCGCAGGTTATTCACCGCGGCCGGTCGCCGCTCGGCGGAACGAGCGGCCGACCAGTCAACACGCCAGGGACAGCGAGGTCGTGTGTCGTGATTCGCCGGGTTCGGGTTCCCATGACGAGACGAGGAAGTGCTCGTCGAACAGCGCCTTCACCAGCCATAACTCGTGAAAGCCTTCCTCCAGCGTCGGCCGTTCCAAACGCTTGAACGTCGAAACGATCGCCGCTTCGGGAACGTTCGCCTTGCCAGGGCGAAGGCGATTGCGATCCAGGCTGCGGCTGAGCGTGCTCGCGAAGTAATAGCCGATGACGCGCGCTCCATAAGCACGGCCGAGGTCGATCAACTCGCGGCGAATGGCGGCGGTGGGATTCGTGTTGTCAACGACCACCGATCGCCCTGCCGAAAGCGCCTCCTCGATCAATTGCCGCTGGCGGCGGGCCGGGCGGCGGTTGTTGCGCATCCGATCCTTGCTGACCAGCACGTGCGTGGCCGCGAGTTGGCCTTGATAAAACGTGCTCTTGCCAGCCGCTTGCAAACCGACAAACACCACGAGTTCCAGGCGTTGCGAAGATGGAGTAAGTTGAGTCATGTGGTGTTAGACGCGCGCAGGCGGCGAAAGGTTCACCCACTGCCTGGGCGGGCCGCAGGTTGCCGGCCGCTCGTCGTTAGGAAATTGCTTACAGAGGGAGAACGCACGTGGCACACGAAATCGCAACGTTCGGCGGCGGCTGTTTTTGGTGCACGGAAGCTGTGTTCTTGGAGCTGCGCGGCGTCGAGAAAGTTGAGTCAGGCTATGCGGGCGGCGAAATCGCTAACCCCTCGTACGAAGCAGTTTGCACCGGACGGACCGGCCATGCTGAAGTGATTCAAATCACCTTCGATCCCACGGCGATTAGCTTCCAAGATTTGCTGGAAGTCTTCTTCGCCACGCACGATCCGACGACGCTCAATCGCCAAGGAGCGGACGTCGGCACACAGTATCGTTCGGCCATCTTTTATCACTCGCCTGAGCAGCAAGCGGCGGCCGAGGCGAAGATCGCCGAACGGAATGCCAGCGGCGAGTTCGCATCCCCTATCGTCACGCAGGTGGTGCCGTACGACAACTACTATCCGGCGGAAGATTATCACCAGAACTACTACGCCGAGCATCCGACGCAGTCGTATTGCAGCGCGGTCATTCCGCCCAAGCTCGCGAAGCTGCGACAGAAGTTTGCCGCGAAGCTGAAATAGAAACCTGGTCAGCAAGCGCGATTAAGCGGTTGGCTTCTCTGGCACCGCAGGCGGCGGACCCTTCTTGTCGAAGCGGCGTTCGCCACCCTCACGACCGCCACCTTCGCGTCCACTGCCCTCACGACCACTGCCCTCACGACCACGGCCGTCACGCCCGCCACCGTCGCGGCCGCCCGGTGCGCCACCACCGCGGCGAAAGCGATGTTCGTAATACATCCGCTGTAGCGTTTTCTGCATCTCTTGCGGCGTCAGCGATTCTAAGCGTTCGCGCTCGCTGACGGTGAGCGTTTCCGCATAAAACTTGCGCAGCTCTTCTTTGTCGACGGGCGGCGGCGCCCAGCGCGAACGGCTCCAAATCGCCGCCTTGATCCAACGCTGAGCGACCTCCATCCGCTTCTCGGGATCGTTCACGCTTTGCAACGTGGCCTGCGCGCCGGGCGAAAGCTCTTTGAGGAGCGTTTGCACGTCGTCCGCAGAAGGCCGCGGCATCTTCTGGTTATTTTCGCCCCAGCCGCGCAGCAGTACAAACATCGCAGGCGGCTGACGATCGCGGTCGGATGATCGCTGCTCTGGCGGCGTGGCCTCACGAATCTCGTCCTGATGCGCTTCGACAAACGCCGTCAGCCATTTCATGATCGCTTCACGATCTTCGCGAGTTAACTTGTCGCTGACTTCTTTCTTGAAACGCTCGTCTTCCTGCTTTTGCAAGATCGTGCGAATCTTCTCGACCCGCTTGTCGGGCGGAAGGCTGAGCACTTCGGTCCGCTCGGCCGACGACAGCGTCGCCAGCCAGGCGTGATAGCGTTCCAGCACCAGGTGCAGCCGCTCGCCATCGTCGCGCGCGGCCAGGTCGTTGTGCAGTTCGCGCATGCGGACTTGCTCGGCTTCCGTCAGGTTGACGAAGCTCTCTTGCTTGCGGCGTAGCTCGGCCTTCTCTTCGGCCGTCATGGTCTCGATCCGTTCGCGGCGCGCCGCGGGTGTCTCTGGCGAATCTGCTTGCGCCAGCAGCCAACCGGACGAAACTGCCATCGCACAGCCCAACATCAGCAGCGATCGCTTAAGGAACATGAGTTTGCTCCTCTTCGAACAGGCTCGCTTCGTCGAGCGATTTCAAAAAGTCGACGCTATCGGCGATGCGATACAGATCGACGTTTTCAATAACAGGCAAGTCGTGCACCAGCCGCTGGTTCGATCGATCCAGACGCTGGGCCATGATGACATAACCGACGAGCAGCGCGGCCGCAGCGGGGAAGCCAATGGCCAGCACACCCCACTGCCGACGACGGCCGAGCCGCTTCTCGGCGGCTTGCACTTCCGCCTCGGCGGTTAGCGCCACCATTTCGACGGTGGTTTGCGTGAACGATTCGGTGACCGGTGCTTGCGGCAACTGGTCAAGCAGGTCCCAAGCGGCTTGCAGTTCCTTGAGTTTTTGCCGATAGACGGAATCGGCAGCCAACTGCTGCTCGACACGATCACTCGCATCGGCATCCAGTTCGCCATCGAGATACGCCACCAGTTCTTCCTGGATGCGATCCGCTTCGGTAAGGATGGGTTCTTCGTTCATGGTACGTCTTGAGCGAACGTGGCGATGAAGCGCCGCTGGCTGCGTTACTCCTCGTCCAATTCGGCTACGACTGCGGTTGGCTTGACACCGGTCTGCATATAAGGTTCCAGCACCGCCTTGAGATTGCCGCGCGCTCGCGAGAGCAGCGACTTGATCGCCTGTACCGACATGCCCATGGTGGCGGCGATGTCGGCATAGCTCATGCCTTCAAATTTGGAGAGCAGCACCGCCAGGCGCTGCCGCTCGCTTAATGTATCGACGGCCAGACGGACGATCTCGGCCATTTCGGCTTTGTCGAGTTGTCGCGTCGGCATCAGCCCGCTCGCCGCCACCGCCAGGCGATCGAGCGGCTGGTCGCTGGTGTCGGATTCGGGATGGTTGTTGACCCGCACCTCTTTGCGCCGCGAACGGTCGCGCCGCGAGTTGCTGGCCACGTTGTTAGCAATCGTAAACAGCCAGGTCGAAAACTTCGCGCCCGGCGTGTAGTTATGTCGTGCCCGAAACACCCGCAAGAACACTTCCTGGGCGAGATCCTCTGCCCGGTCGTGGTCGCGGACCAGATGTTCCAGTACGGTTAATAAGCGTCCCTGATAGCGCAGCACCAATTCTTCGAACGCAGCGGCACTGCCGTCGCGCACCTGGAGCATCAGCCGCACGTCGGGATCGAGCAGCTCGTAATTCGGTTTGGCGGAAGTATCGCTTGTCGCCAAGCGGGATTCCTCGAAGGTAGGAGCACAAGTGGCTGCGCAGGGGTACTGAACATTCGCTGGCAGGCCGTCGCCCCGGCTTCCCGCAGGAAGCGGCGCTAGAAGCCCGTTCATTGTACCATGCGCTGGCCACAAGATTTACAACCCCAAGCCAGCCGCAGGGTTTCGGCCCGCCGGACGATTAGGGAATAAGAGTCAGCGCCGAGCCGGCAAGATCTGCCTATCTCTTTCCGTAGTCCAGTGATAACGAGAAGCCCAGCCACCCGCCGCTACAAACGCCACTAGCTGGGCACTTCCAGCGCTACTACCGGCGTGCTACGCCGCAGTTGTCCGCAGGCGGCATTGATCTCGTCCCCTTTGCGTTCACGGAACTGCACATTGATGCCGGCGCGCTCCAGGATCTCGCGAAACTGGCGGATCGCCGCCGCCGAG
>JAEZGD010000238.1 GCA_023417165.1 Planctomycetota bacterium | reverse complement strand
AGCTTCATCATGATCTCTTGCGAAGGCGCTTCTTTGCCTGCTTTAGCCAGCGACCAGACCTTGCGGACGTCGGCCCGTTCATAATATTCGACGTCTTTCGTGACAAAGACCGATTGCTTCTGCTTGTCGTCCTGGTCGTACTGCACTTCGAAGTGCCCCGTCGGATGCGCGGTGTACTTTAGTTCCGCGCGGGTCAGCACTTCGGTGATCGGCAGCGGAGCCAGCTTCCACGGGCTTGCCATAAATGTCTTTACTTCGGTGATATCGACGCAGTAGCTGACCAGTCGGGCGTTGGGAGCGATCGCCTGGGCGACAGCGACCAGTTGACCGCTCGCGTTCAGCACCGGGCCACCGCTATCGCCGGAATTGATCGGAGCCTGCGTTTCGACCACTTTGAAGTTGTGCTCGCCAGCGCCGGTGCGGAACTGCTTTTGATAGACGGCTCGCACCGTGCCCGAGGTATACACCCACAACGCATCGGTCGAACCAGGATTGCCGACCGAAGCGACTTGCTCGCCGGGGCCAATGCTGGAGGTCGCGAGCTCAATCGCCTTGGCGCCTTCCGGCAAACGTTCGAGCTGGATGAGCGCCAGATCACGCTTGCGATCGGTGGCAATGATGCGACCGCGAATGCCGAGCCGCTTCACGTTGTCGAGATAGTGTTGGCGAGTGACCTTCGGTTCGTCCCCTTCCAGTTCAGGAAAGAAAATCACCGCGGCTCGCGAGTCGCCAACGACGTGAAAGTTGGTGATGACCAGCTTCTTTTCGGCGTCGACCAGCACGCCCGTGCCGCTCGAGGTGCCGTCGGCATTCTTCGACAACACCCAGGTCGTCGACTTGAGCGCCTCTTGATACACCTTCACATCGGCTCGTGCGCTGCCAGTCAGCAGCAGTGTCGCCGCCAGGCAAAGGCCCGCCAGCGCGGTGGGCATCCAGTTTGTTCGTGTCATTCTCATGGGGCACCATTTCCTGTTTGCTGAGTGAATCGCACCGCCAAGGCGATTGGGGCACGATAGGTTGTCTGATTTCTGTAGCGAGAAAGTCGCCGGTTTGTTACCGACCAACAGCGACACAGCCGCTCACGCCAGGGGCGCAGCGGCTGCGAAGACAGAAAGATGAAGCGCGCCGTGGCTAAGACGCTTTGCGGAACGTGAGCGCGGCCGATTTGCCGCCAGCAGGCGAGAATTGAAACTGCTTAGCCGTTTGGCCGGCGATCTGGCCTGTCAGCTTCGTCCCGTCGTCACCCGCCAGCGTTAACGCTTGCCCGGTGAAGGTAAACTGGCCGCTCGACTTGGTTTGCTTCCCTTGGTTGACGTGAACCAGCACGTATTTGCCATTGGCGCTGAGCTGTAACGCGAACGCCTCTTTCGTCGATCGAGAAGCTGACCATTTGCCCACCAGCGATGTGGCTCCGGCAGCGGGCGCGGCTGGCGATGCGGGTACAGCAGGATTGGTTTGCGCTGGTGAAGTCGTAGTCGGCGGTGCGGCGGCTGCGTTGTCGAGGTTCCACAACCCTTCGGTCGCCTTGGCGATCGAAGCCAAGCGGTTGATCTCGGTTTTGAGCAGTTCGGCCGACGGTGTGCGATTCTCGAGCGTGCGATAGAGCTCGATCCGCTGTCGCTTGCTGCTATAGGCAAAATAGGCAGGTGCGTGCTCGCGGCTGGCACTTAGCAGCTCCAGTAGCTTGGCCGAAGGCAACTGCTTTTGATCCTTGACGACGCTCAGCAGCAGGACAAGCATCACTTCTTGCTTATCTTCGTCGGTGGTGACGAGCACCGGAAAAGACCACTTATCGAGTTGGACTTTCGTTGAAACCACCTGCGCGTTCAGTTGTTTCGGCTCAAAGCCCGCTTCTTTCACCGCGGCCATGATCGTCTCGGCACCGCCCCGACCATCGGACGGTCGTTGCTCGGCCGGCGCGCCAGGCGATACCGCAGGCGGGGCAGGGGGCGCAGTGCCCGGCTTTCCAAAGACCGAGTTAATCGGTACCTCCGAAAACAGGCTATCTGCGGCGAAAGCGGCCGAAGCCAGCGTGGCGATGGCGCCAAGCGTGAGGGAAAACACTGTAGATTTCAGCATGACCGCACCTGAACTGGGGGCGAAGGTGTCGCAAGCGGAACGCCGATTGCAACTCGTTCCTTCCCAGCGAAGCGCATTGGCGAGCCGACTGTTACAGCCGAATTCGCAGCGCTTCTCGTAACATTCCGGGGCCCTGGAACGCTTACGAAATACGGAAATGGAAACCGTGTACAGGAGGGCCAGGTCATGCCAGACGGAAGCCGAAAACGACGCCACTCGACAAACCTGTGTAAACGCCGCTGGTACGCGCGGCATCGCTCGGTCCGTTTTGCTCGCCGCTTCTTCGGTTCGGAATGAAGCGGCCGTTTTTTGCGCTACGATGCTGTTGCACCCCTAGAGCAGCCAGAGCTTGCTCGCAGATGGAACTGTCGGCAGCTCTGGCAATTACGATCGATAATCGTGGCGCACCACGAATTTGCGCCCTTTAATCTTGGTCGAACGCAGGGCATTGATGACTTGCTCGGCAGCGCCGGACGGAACTTCCACGATCGAGAATCGTTCCGTAATATCGATCCCGCCCACATCGCGACCTGCAATGCCTGCCTCGTTGGCGATCGCACCGACCAAATCTTGCGGGCGAATCCCTGCGGCACGTCCCAGGCCGATATAAAGCCGCGTGACGCCATGCGGAGCCCTGCCGCCACGACCACCACCCTCACCACGTCCACCATCACCGCGCGGGCCAAAGTTACGTGGTCCGCCAGGGCCTTTGCGGGGGCCAAAACGGGGATCGGGACGCTCTTCGCGTTCGCGAATGCGGACGGTGGGAATGTCTTCTTCGGGTTCGTCGCCGCCGATGGTGTTCGCCTGGTGTGCCAGCTTAATCGCGGCTTCGGCGATCTGCATGATGTCGAATTCGCTGGCGAGCGCTTCGACCACCACGCGGAAGTTTTCGAGATTGCCGGCCTGAATCGCATCGCGCACCGCCGAACGGGTTTGTTCGAGCTGGCGAGTACGCAGATCAGCGACTGACGGGATCTGCGCCATCTCGATCTTTTGCTTGGTGGCGCGTTCGATGTTGCGCAGCATGTAGTGCTCGCGCGGCTCGGCAAGCGTAATGGCAACGCCTTCGCGTCCCGCACGTCCCACGCGACCGATGCGATGCACATACGCTTCAGCAGCGCACGGCACGTTGAAGTTAATGACGTGCGAGAGCTGCTCGATATCCAAACCGCGCGCAGCAACGTCGGTCGCAATCACCAGGTCGATGCTTTGGCTGCGCAGCTTCTTAATCACGCGTTCGCGCTGCTGTTGCGACATACCGCCGTGCAGCGCTTCGGCGCGATGACCACGGCCGGTTAGCGACTCGGTCAACTCGTCAACTTCGCCACGCGTGCGGCAAAATACCAGCGTCGAAGCCGGATTCTCGACATCGAGCACCCGGCTAAGCGCTGCCAATTTATAAGGCCGCTGCACGACATACGCCGTTTGGCGGACCTTCGGCATGCTGCCGGCTTTGACCTTCTCTTGCGCGATTTTGATCTGCACCGGATCGGTCAAATGTCGCTTGGCGATCGAAGCAATGCGCGGTGGCAACGTCGCCGAGAACAGCACCGTTTGCCGCGTCTCAGGCGTTTCCTTCAGGATCGCTTCCAGGTCGTCGGCGAAGCCCATGTCGAGCATCTCGTCCGCTTCGTCCAGCACGACCGTGCTGACACCGCTGATATTGAGCGTGCCGCGGCGAATATGGTCGAGGGCTCGCCCCGGCGTGGCGACGACTACGTCAATCCCGCGTTCGAGCGCGCGGAACTGTTGCCCGAAGGCCTGGCCGCCATAGATCGGAAACACCGACAAGTGCAAGCCGCGCGCATAGCGGTGCATGGCTTCGGCCACTTGCATCGCCAGTTCGCGCGTGGGAACCAGGATCATGGCCGAAGGCTTCGCGCGGTCCTTGTCAGCCTCTGTCAGCCGATGCAGCAGCGGCAGCGCAAAAGCGGCCGTTTTGCCGGTGCCGGTGGCCGCCTGGCCGACTAAATCGCGCCCCGCTGCGAGCGGCGGAATCGCTTCGCGCTGGATGGGCGTCGGTTCTTCGTAGCCGAGCCCCGACAGCGTCTCGACCAAGCGCGGATTCAGCTGTAACGCCGCAAAACCAACTTCACCAACCTCGTCCTCGACCACGCCCTTGGGCATTCGATGCTACTCCCGGTGTATTTCTCACAAAACAGATTGATCCAGGCTATAGCTTAGTCTGCGATGGTGCGAATGCGAATGGCGGCAACCGCAAGTGCAGACCCCCCGTGGGGGATCGCTGGCGGGTGACCGTGAAGGAAATCTTTGCCGAGAAGCCCAAGAAAGCAAGCCGCTCGTTGCCAGGCGGCAGCGAGCGGCAGCCAATCACGATCCCAAAGGATTCGCGACATTTTTTAGCGAGTGAACAGTTCGGCGG
>JAEZGD010000207.1 GCA_023417165.1 Planctomycetota bacterium | reverse complement strand
AGCTCACACCGCAGGCGATTGCCGTGAACGTGGTCGGCACCGAGCACGTGTTAGAACTGGCCTTAACACTGCCGAGCAAGCCGCGCGTGGTCTTTGTGAGTAGCAGCTATGTTTATCCGCAGTTAAATTCGCTGGAGCCGGTCAGCGAATCTGCCACGCTGGCGCCGCCCAATCGCTATGGCGACAGCAAACGCTTGGCAGAAGAACGCGTGCTGGCCTACTCGCAGTTGCATGATGTGGACATCATCATCGCCCGCGCGTTTCAGCATGCGGGACCGCGTCAGATCGCGCGATTCATCGTGTCAGAGTGGTGTCAGCAGTTCGTGCGGGGCGACGATCCGGTGGTGATTCGCAACGACGAGGCATGGATCGACTTGCTCGACGTGCGCGACGTGGTGCGCGCGTATCGCTTGTTAGCGCTGCAAGGAAAACGTGGCGAAGTCTATAACGTCGGCAGCGGCGTGGCGCCGCGCAGCGGCGAAATCTTCGCCATGCTGCGCGCGATAGCCGATCCTGCACGGTCGGTGCGCGTAAGTTCGTCGCAGCGCAAACGCGGACCCATCGCCGATATCACCAAGCTGAAGTCGGCCACAGGCTGGCAACCGCAGATTTCACTGGAGCAAACCGTGCGCGATACCTACGCCTGGGCTCGGGCGGCGCAGGCGTCTTAAGTGATGCTCGCTGCTGCACGCATCACGCTAGGTGGTCACTTCGCACAATTGTTGCAGCCGACGTTGCCGCAACTGCAGCCCACGGTTTTGATGTCCCACTTATAACCACAACTTTCGCATTCATATTCGATCTTTTTCAGCACCTTGACGGTGCGCACCTTGCCGCATTTCGGCGGGTCGCAGCACGATTGCCACGGCCATTTCACGTGGGGAATGCAGATGTCTTTGCATTCGACTGTCCAGCAGTGCTTCTTCTCTTTGACCGTTTCGGGCACGGGCACACAGACCTTGTTATCGCACTGCGGGCAGGTCTTGCAGAACGGAAGTCCCGCCACCACGGGCGAGGCGAGTAGTGCCCAAGCCAGGCACCACAGTAAGGCAGTTGTCGCGCGTTGCATTGAAGCCTCCATGTCGTCGAGATGTCGTGATCATCGACCCGCAGGCGGTCGCTTAGTATTCCACCATGAACCGTGTGCCCAGAATCGTATAACGAGCGTCGGTCTGACTATCGACCGGGGGTGCGCGGCCATCAATGTCGCCATGCACCAGGTTGAACTGCATCCGGGCGTAGGCATTCCAATGCCAGTTCACGCCCAAGGTAATCGATTCGCCGATGCCGCCAGCGATGTTGTCGTCGTTGAAATCGCATTCCGAGTACCGCAGCGCAATTTGCCATGCGCCCCAACCTGCTTCGACGCCATCGTCACAGGTATCGACAATCCAAAAGTTTTGCAGCGGCTTGATGCGTCCAAATTGCCCGGTCTGGCGATCCCAGACCATGCTCTCGCCGGTCAAGAAGTACGAGACATAGACATAGCTGCCATCGAACCGCAGATTGCTGTCGCCGTCGCGTTGCAGCCAGACATTCTGATACTCGCCGACGATCTGCACCGCGCCGACGTTCAATACGCCTTCGAAGCCAAGCATCTCATATTGCTCGGTGCCGACAATGACGCCCGTATCGATCCAGCGTTCGCTGGTTCGCGCTTCGGGGCGCGTTTGAAAGCGCGCGGCGCTGTTCGAGACGTCGCGGCCCGTGGGATTCGCCAAGGTGCCTGCAATGGCCCAGTGAGCAAAGCCGCGCCCGTCGGAGGCTTCGTCGTACCAGATGGTGTTGGCCAATCGCCCGGCAAATTCCGCTTGAAAGTCATCCGTCTGCGGTTCAGTAAAGACCGTGCCGGTTTGCTGCATATCCTGCATCAAGAATGCGCCATAGCGCCAGTTGAACGCTTCGTCGTCGCTAACGCCGTACGACAACACGCCAAAGCGGCGCGCGTCTTGATTGATCGCTTCAATGACGTAGGGACGCTCGATGAATACGGTGTAGCGGCTGCTTTCGATGTGATCGAGGCCGTACGGACGCTTTTGATGGCCGAGCAACACGGTTTGCAAGATGGGCAATTCTTCCCAACCGAAGTAGCAGTCCTTGATCTGCGGGGACTGCGGTTGGTTGACGTCGAACTCCGCCTTATACGTCATGTTGTCGGCAATGTCGCCCGTCAGGCCAAAGCGTATGCGCCGAAACAGAAAACGATCTTCAGGGCGGTCGGTGGCATCGCCTGTCTCAAAGGCGTTCGCGCCTGGCGACGTCACAGGAAAGGCCCAGTAGTCGGCATGGATGCGCCCGGTCCAGGTGCCGGTCGGCTTCTTCGCGGCGTCGGCCTTCTTCTTAGCATCGGCTTCGGCTTGCTTCTTCAGATCTTTTTCCAACGCTTCGACGCGCTTTTGCAGTTCATCTTGCGCGGTGGTTGGCAAGTCGCTGGATTGCGTTGGAGGTTCGTCGATCGGCGGCAAGCGATGCGTCTCAATATGTTGCAGTCTGCGCTCGGCAGCTTCCAAGCGTTGCTGCATTGCTTGCCAGTCTTGCGCAGGCACTATGATCTGCGTCGCCTCGCCCACAGGCAATCGCTGCATCGTCGGTTCCTCGGCTTCGGCTTGGTTACTGAAACCAGCCGCCAAAGAAATCGCCAGCGCTGCGTGCAGTGCCGCACGCTGCGCCCTAATCATCCAATTCGTAGGCTTCCGTGTCTGGATCACCAACGCCGCCTTTATAATGCGCGTTACAGGTCTCGCGATGCTCCTTGGTGGTATCGTGAGACGGCGGCGGCAGAATGATTGCGATGCGCACAGGCGGCAGGGTGGGCGCAGGCCGAAGAATTTGCCAGGGTTCGCAGGTCGCTGGCAAGCGAGGCGAAAGATTAGCTCGCCTTCATCATCGCTTTATGTGTTCTTAACCTTCGGCAGATGCCGGACAAGCCATGAGCCAAAACCTTGCCCGCACAGCTTGCCTGCGCGGAGCAGTTTGCCGAAAAGCGTCCTCTGACACGAACGCATCGCGTTAGATTACGATTCTGTCATGGTCGAAAGCGACGACGACATTGCGGTTACTGACCTGCGCGAAGGAGGGGATTGTTAGGCGTCTCTGCTATCACTTCCTGATCAGCAGGACGCTTACCGCGCCAGCCATACCGGCGAGTAGACGAAGCTACTGGTATGTTGGCTCGGCGAGGGAATGCCCCCTTTAGCGACGATGTTACAAGGTTGAATGATCAGGCGTTTGCTCGCCATGCTGCCCGTCAGCTTCACATCCAAGACACGCACGCCGGCGAACTGCACGATGGTGTACGTGGCGTTGTTGCCTGGGCCTTGGACCGAGCGAAAGATCGGAATGATGCGCGGCTGGCCGATGATCGACGCCAGTTCATCTTTGACGCCGGCGCTGATGCCGGTATCGCCATTCAGATACAACTTGCCTTGTGCATCGAACTGCAACTTGCCGTCAGGGAAGTGCGACATATCGTCGGCGCTAATGCCGTCGACAATCTGGCGCGAGATGTCGGCCGTGCTGTTATTGCGTCCGCCGATATCGACGGTGCCGCGATTGCCTGGCGAACCGGTGCTTTGCGGATAGAGATTCACTTCCTTGATCGAGTCCAGGCCAGGCACGACGCGCTTGGCTTCGGCATCCCACTTCCATTGGTCGTTGCCTACGCCGTTGTTAATCAGATTGTTCCAGGTATCTTCATCCAAGGCGAATGGCAGCAGATTCAGGTTGCTGCCATCGGCCGGCATCTGAAAGCCGCCGATGCTGTTGATCAGCACTGCCGTAGCTTCGGCCTCCGTCGCCACACGATCGACGCCCAGCACCGGCGCAAAGAACAGCGGCACTTCGCCGTTCTGATCGCTTGCCCTGCGGACCGCAACCTGCACGGCGTTCGGCATCCCCGAGCCGACCATCGTGAAGACGCAAGCTGGGTCGAACGGGTTCGAAAGATAACCGACACGAACGTCGTTTTGCCCCAGCGTAGGCGAACTGGCCAGCACGGCGTTGCTGGCGGCATACTGGCTGGCGATGGTGCGCGCGTTGCTTGCCATTTGCGACACATCGGAATTGCCGCTGGGGGCATCGGCGTCGACCAGTTCCCAAGCAGCGGCTAGCGCCGAAGCATCGGCCGAGCGTTGCAGTTGATCGCGCGCTACCAGGATATAGCCGATGTCGACGGCAAACGCGATCATCGCGAGCAGGCCGACCATCATGAAGGCGCACAAGACCAGCACGTTGCCGCGGCGACGACGACGAAACGAAATACGAGCCATAACTGCCTCGCAGCAGAGTGAAGAGGGCTAAACGCGGTTGCCAAGCGTTGGCGAAAGGTGGCTGGGGCAAGACCACAGCTTGCCACGGAGTGCATGGGGTCTCGCGACCGCTCATGGCTCACCCCAGCCAGAAATGACCGGACCTTATGGTTCCGGTTCCAACTGCACGGCCGACTGATGGATGACGCGCGGGGAGTCGTCCGTCAGTACGTCGCCATTGGCCAGTTTGTAACGTACGCGTTTCAACACGAGCGATTGCACACGATTGCTGGCAAAGCCCACGCCGCTGTTTCGCACGGAAAACTCTGGCGAATAGCTGTTAAGACTGGTCAGCGAGGTGCCGTAAGAAGAGGCGAGCGTGCTGCCGCCAAAGTTGCCCCACGTGGTCGACGTGCCGTTAGCAATCGCAAACGAGAGGCTGTTATTCCAGAGGCTCATGCGAGTGGTCCAGCGAACCGTCTCGCCGCGCGTGCTGAGCGGGGCTGTGCTTTCCAGGCTGCGGCGCGTCAGATTGTATTCGCCGGCCCAGGTTTGCAGATGGACGCCGCCTGCCGCCCAGTAAGGAACCGTCTTGTGATTGACTTCCAGCACCGCATGCAAGTTATTGAGATGCTTGTGCGGCGAGATCGTGCACGTGATTTGCGGTGCGGCGTTGCCTGCATCGGGATCCGCAATCACCAGTTCCCAGTCTTCTTCGATTTGTACGACGGTAGGTACATCTTGCGACCAGGCGCTTCCTGCTGAAGAGAGCAGAGTCAGCGTTGTGGCTACTACCATCAAGCTTCGCCACGAACTCGCGAATGAACGCCACGATCTTAACATACACGCCTCCTTCGAGCTGGCCCAGAGCTGCTCGGATGTGCAAAAAACCACAAGGCGAGGGAAGCGCCGCGCAGGATACTGCTCGGCGTCAAGCCTGGGAAGAGAGAAAGAGCACTTTCACCGCTTTCGGATTCAAGCCATCTCAGCGACGTTGAGTGCCATGCTCTGTATTCAATCGCAACCGTACGTCTAGTTTTGCCGGTTGTCAAAAAAATATGGCCAGCCCAAGCAAAAAGCTTGGG
>JAEZGD010000005.1 GCA_023417165.1 Planctomycetota bacterium | reverse complement strand
AGCAGGTCCTGCCCCAAGCCATACAGCTTGCCGAAGTACTCGACCATTTCCCAGGCGGTCATGCGATCGTAGACAGCTGTGTTGCAACTGACGAAGCCGATCTGATGCCGCACCAGATCGGGCTGCGTGACGACGTCATAACCATTGACGGTGGCGTGGCCGCTGGTGGGACGCAGCACGGTGCTTAGGATGCGGAGCGCGGTGGTCTTGCCTGCGCCGTTGGGACCAAGCAGGCCATAGATCTGGCCCGGGTGAGCATCGAACGACGGCCCGGCGAGCGCTACGAATTGGCCGCGGCGCAGGTCGGCATAGGACTTTGTCAGGTCGCGGACGTGAATCATCGGGCGGCCGCCAAACAGGAAGAGAGGGGCGGAGCGCCAGCGCAGCTCCGCTTGCCGAATCCAAGGCCGCGCGTGCTCACCCGCCGTGGCCTTGTATGCAACATACCCTATCACCTTCGCTGAAGTCGCGGGGAGGTAGGATTAAGCGGGATTTAGCGAAGAGTTGGGGCATTAGGAGCGCGAGCGTCTCGCCCGCTTCTTCCTAAAACCACCTATTCTGATATGGCAGAGTGGGCGAGACGCCCGCGCTCCGGCTCCGGTTTACCACTTCAGGCCGAATTGCTCGCCGCCGTTGCCGCGATCGGTGCCGCCGCGCAGCGTGGCGCGCTTGGGCTTGATCACGGGCTCGCGACGCACTTCCTCGACCTCGGGCTCTTCCGGCTTCTTGTCCTTCGGCTCGGGCGCGGCCAGCGTGGCCTTCAGCGAGAGCGAGATGCGCTGGGTCGGCTTGTCGACTTCCAGCACCTTCACTTCCACCTCGTCCCCTTCGTTGACGTGGTTCTGCACGCGAACAACGCGGTGATGCGCCAGTTCCGAAATGTGCAGCAGACCTTCGACACCAGGAGCCAAACGCACGAACGCGCCATAGTTGGCGATGCGTGTGACCTTGCCCTTGGCGGTGCTGCCAGGCGGGAAGCGGGCTTCGATGTCGTTCCAAGGATGCTCGGCTTCGTTGCGATACGACAGGCCGATCTTGCCAGTCTCGGGATCGATCGAGTCGACCTTCACCGAGACTTTTTGCCCTTCGGCCAGCACTTCGCTCGGATGCTTGACGCGATCCCAACTGAGCTTGCTGATGTGGATCAAACCATCGACGCCGCCCAGGTCGACGAACGCGCCAAAGTCGCGCAGGCTGCGGACGATGCCTTCGCGCACATCGCCGACTTTCAGCCCGGCCATCGTCTCGGCCTTGGCGGCTTCCTTTTCGCGCTCCATGATGGCGCGGCGGCTGAGGACCAGATTCTTGCGCTGTGGATTGGCTTCGGTCACCACGCACAGCATCTTTTCGTTGACGAACTGGCCGAGGTTTTCGACGCGATAGGTCGAGATCTGGCTGGCGGGAATGAAGCCGCGGATCTTATTGACTTCGCATTCCAGGCCACCGGTATTGGCGGCAGTGATGCGCGCTTCGACCACCGAGCCTTCTTGCAAGTCGCCCCAGTCGGCGACCGAGATCGCGCTGCCGGGAATCGCCACGTTGTACAGGCCGTTTTCGGCGTCATAGCCGGTCACAACTACTTCGTGTTGCGAACCCACCTCGGGTGGATCGCGGAACGTGCGCAGCGAAGCGATGCCTTCGTTGCGACCGTCGAGCGAGAAGAAGATGTCGTCGTTATGAATGCGAATGACCGGCGCTTGAAAACGCGATTCGTTTTCGAGCAGCGAACCGGTGCGGCTGCCAGCCTCGTCCTTCAAGACTTGTTCCAGCGACAAGTCGCCGAGCGCCGCGGCGAGTTCGGCTTCCAGATCGCTCGGCAACGGGCCACGCTTCGAAGGCACCGCCACGCGCGCTTGCGGACCGGTCGGTTGACCGCGCTGCGGCTTGGGAAGCGGCTTGTCGCCTTCATCCGCGCCGCCCTCGTCGGCGCTTGCGCCTGCGTACTTCTCCACATCGCGCTTTGGCGCGGGAGGCGCAGGCGGAGCAGCGGTGGGGCGCGGAGGCGCTGGCGGTCCACCTTGGGGCCGACCGCTGGTGCGTCCGACCTGAATCGGTGGCTTGGCCTCGGTCGGAGTCGGATTCTCGGGAGACGGAGAAGACGCTTGGGGGTCGGTGGACATTGCGACCGAAACCTCAGAAACTGGCAGAAGATCGGAAAGGATGCTTACTTACGCCCGCAGCAAGTAGGGCGAGTCTAGTATCTTAGCAGCCTCGTCAGAGTGTGGCGAGTCCGCACGGACTCCCATTCGGCCCCCCTTATACCTCAAAAGCATGAGCCACGAATTCTTTCAGCAGTTCCCTCATTTGCGGGGCTTGTTTGGCGAGCAATGGCCCTCGTGTGCGCTCGGCCCTGGCAAGCCGCAGCGCGACCGCCACGCGCAGCTCGCCGCGCTCGACGACGCGACGCTGTTTGCCGGGGCGAAGGTGCACGATGCAAACCTCGCGGCCTGTTGTCGAAGTGGCTTGTGGCTGGTGTTCGATTTTCTGGACGAATCGCATCAGATCAGCCAAGACATTACGACCGTGGAAGGCAGCTATTGGCACGGCATCATGCATCGGCGTGAGCCGGATTACATGAACGCGAAGTATTGGTTTCGCCGCGTGCCTCGGCATCCGGTTTTTGAGCCCTTGGGCGAGGCCGCCCGCGCGCTGTTTCACGCCCATGCAGAAAGTGGTCCGCAGGCAAAGTTTCTCGAACACGCGCAGCCGTGGGATCCGTTCGCATTCGTCGATCTCTGCGAAGCGATTGCCAGGGGGAAAGCACGCTGCGAAACGCTCGCACGTGAAGTCGCCATGGCCGAGTGGCGTTTGCTGTTCACGCCCTGCTACGAAGGGGCGATTGCGTAGTTCCCAA
>JAEZGD010000758.1 GCA_023417165.1 Planctomycetota bacterium | reverse complement strand
GCGTCACATACAAGACGCGCTGTAGCGGAGGCGCGGTCTTTTGCGGTTCGGGACGATTGCATCCCAAATGCGCTCCCACAAGGCACAAACCAAGGACTGAGAGTGCGGTGTTCAGCGACAAAGAGCGCGCCATAAAAAACCGTAATACAGAGAAATTCAGGGCGGGTGGGATGTGACTGACTGGTCAGTCACGTGGGGTTTAAGTAAAGTATATCAAGCACAGCCGGGTTTCAATCCTGCGAATCCGGCGCTTTTTCGGCTTCTTTTCGATTTTATGGCCGACATTTCCACTTCGCCTCCCGTCGATCGACGTGCGGAACGCCGCGACGCGATTATTGCCAGCGCTGCTAGGCTGTTTGCCCGCGAGGGCTACGCGAACTGCGAAATGGAGCAGGTCGCCAGCGAGCTCGGCATCGCCAAGGGGACGTTGTACCTGTATTTCAAGGGCAAAGAGGCCCTGTTTTACGCCTGCGTCGATGCGGGCATGCGGCAATTACAAGCCGTTGTCAAAACCGAGGCCGAGCGGCCGCTGGAGCCGTTCCAGCGGATTTCAAACGCGATTTTGGCCTACTTGCGCTTCTTCGAAGAGCATCCCGAGCACGTCGAACTGCTAATCCAAGAGCGGGCGAACTTTCGCGATCGCCAGCAGCCCACCTACTTCACGCACCGCGAAGCCAGCCGCGCCCGCTGGCGCGAAGTCTGGGCGAGCCTGCTGGCCGAGGGGCGCATTCGCAGCGATTTGCAGGTTGAGCAGATTCTCGATTTCGTCGGCAATCTGATTTACGGGACGATGTTCACCAGTCACTTCCTCGGTCGCTCGTCGACGGAGCAGCACGCCATCATCATGGACATTTTCTTCCGTGGCGTGTTGAACGACCAGCAGCGCACGACTTCGTAGGGTGTGGCGAGTCCGCGAGCCGCACCTGCGGGAATGCCGAATGACCAAGCACAAATGACCAAAGTTGCGCAGGCTGAGATTCCGCCGCGTGCGGGGAGCCGCCTCTTGCCTTCGCGCTAGATTTTGGTCTTTTGGTGCTTCGTGCTTGTTTCGGATTTCCTCTTGGCACTGGGAACTTGCCACTTGGCACTTACCACCTTGGTCCTGCGCCTGCTTACCGCGCTGCCGCTGCTGTTACTCACCTCGCTGGCCACGGCCGCTGAACCGCCGCTGCGTTGGGGCGCCGATGCCGAAGGGGGCGCGCCGTTCATCTTCAAAGATCCCAACGATCTCGAACAAAACATCGGCTTCGAGGTCGATCTGGCGCAAGCACTCGCTAAAGAGTTGGGACGCGCGATCGAGTTCAAACAGTACAACTACGCCGAGTTGGCACTGGGACTAGAGCGCGGCGACTTCGACTTCGCCATGAACGGCTTGGAGATCACGCCGGATCGCAAGCGACAGTTGCGCATGTCGCGACCGTATTACATCTATACGCTGCAACTTGCCGCCCGCGTGGACGAACAGCGGTTCACCTCGCTGGAAGAAATCCAAGCGCAACGCCTGACGGTCGGCACGCTCAACGAGACGGCCGCGTCGCGTCTGCTCGAGCAGATGGGCATCTCTGCGCGGCTTTATGATGGTCAGGCCGAACCGTACGAAGACCTGCAACTGAAGCGTCTCGACGCGGTGCTGATGGACCTGCCGATCGCCGAGTATTATGCGCGGCCGCGCGCGAGTCTGAAGTTTGTTGGCGAGCCGTTCGGCGCTGGCGGCTATGGCATCGCCTTTCGCCAGCAAGACGAAGCGCTCGCGCAACAGTTTGACGCCGCCTTGCAAAAACTGGCCGAAAATGGCGAACTCGAGCGTATCTATCGCCGCTGGCGCATCTGGACCGATGACCAACAGCAACTCGCAGGCAATGTCGAACTGGTCGATGTGCTGGCCGACTCGAGCGCGAAGTTCACCTTCGCCAAATACTTTCCGCTGCTAGCCAAAAGCGCGCTAGTGACGATTCAGCTTTCGGTCTGTTCGATGGCGCTCGCTGTGGCGCTCGGGCTATTGGTCGCGACGCTACGCTTGTATGGTCCCGCGCCGATGAGGCTGCTGGCCGTGGCATATGTGGAGTTCTTTCGCGGCATTCCGGTACTGCTGCTCTTGTACATTATTTACTATGGCGTGCCGAAGTTCCTGGCGCAGTATGGCATCGCCTGGACGCCGGAGCCGTTCACCGCTGGCATCCTCGCGTTCGGCTTTAACTATGCGGCCTATGAAGCCGAGATCTATCGCGCAGGCATCGGCGCGATTCCGGCAGGACAATGGGAAGCCGCCGCCTCGCTAGGCATGAACAAGTTCACCACCTTTCGCCGCATCATCTTGCCGCAAACATGGCGCGTCGTGCTGCCGCCGATGACCAACGACTTTGTCGCGCTGTTCAAAGACACCAGCGTCGTCAGCGTGATCGCCGTGGTGGAACTGACGAAGCAGTATCAGATTCTGTCCAAGAGCAGCTTGAAGTATATGGAGATCGGCCTGGCCACCGCCGCGCTGTACTTGCTGATGAGCGTGCCGCTGGGATACCTGTCACGCTGGTTAGAGAAACGATTGGGAAGTGAGTGAAGAAGCGAGAAGGGGAACGCTGATCTTCGCTAATCGGCACTGATGGGAAAGAAGAAGGCAGGTAGGTAGGAAGAGAGACGAAGAGGGCAGGTGATTGGGTTAGGTCTTTGTTGTTGAAGGGGAAGGGTGTATGCAACGGATCGTTCGCGAGCAGGCGAAGAAGTATGCGTTTGACTGGCGGGACGAGCCGCTGCTGACGGTCGAGAGCGGCGAGACGTTTGAGGTCGAGACCTTCGACGCTGGCACCGGCTATTTTAAGTCGCCTGCGGACAAAGCGATTCCGGCGCTGCGGCCAGGCTTCGACCAGTCGCCGCCGCTCGCCAATCCGATCGCGGGGCCGATCTATGTGCGTGGGGCAGAGCAGGGGGACGCGCTCGTTGTCGAGATCGAAAGCATTACGGTCGAGCCGACGTCGTGGACTGCGATCGGACCGAAGCGCGGTCCGCTCGGCGAATCGACACGTTGGCCCGAACTATCGCAAGAGTACACC
>JAEZGD010000728.1 GCA_023417165.1 Planctomycetota bacterium | reverse complement strand
CCCACGCACTTCGAGGTCGCAACAAAGGACGTTCGGCTCTGCGGGACGATTGTGGATGTCGATCCCGCCACGGGCAAAGCCACCGCGGTTCGCCGCCTGGTGGTGAAGGAAGACGAGGTTCCCTCGCTGCGGCAACTCGCCGATCAGGCGAAGGCGACCAACCCGCCGAAGGGGCCTTTGGTGCTGTAGGGTGAACCTCGACCGGCTGTCATGGCTCTTCAGAGCATGCAACATCGCGAGATTTTTGCCGACTACGATGAGCTAGGCATCCACGTCTATCAGGCCTTCGAACCTAGAATCGCGGATGCAGCACTAGCGCACGGGACGTTTGCAGCAGGCTTTAATCTTGATCGCATCACCTGGATCAAGCCTTCGCTAGGGTGGATGCTGCATCGCTCCAAATTTGCCACTGCTGTTCGGCAGGAACGCATTCTCAAGATCAAGCTGCCGCATGACTTCTTCCTGAACGTGTTGAGCACAGCGGTGCTGACGGCCTTTGAGTCGGAAACTTATGAGAACCAGGATGACTGGCGGGCTGCCTTGCGGGCGTCGCCAGTGCGTTGCCAATGGGATCCCGATCGTGACTGGCGCGACGACAAGCTCGATCGCCGGGCGATTCAGTTGGGGCTGGCTGGATCCTTGGTGCGCGACTATGTAGCGGCCGTGATGGAACTGAAAGACGTCACTCCGCAAGCACATCAGTATCTGCAACTTCGCCACGCAGGTTCGAGGGAAACGCCTGCCGACTATCCGCAGGAGCGTGTTTATGCGATTTCGCCAGCACTACGAGAGCGTTTAGGAATGAAGGGGGATCTAGCGAACTAGGAGCAAACGCTTCATGTTTGGCCCCAATCCGGCCGAATGTTGATTGAGTGTCCTGTTCAGGTGTCCTGCCGCCGCAAAGGAATGCGACGTTGAACGCCTTCAAGTATTTGAAGACTCTCTATCTTTGCCATTTTTCCAAGCCCGTCGCTGATCGCGCGCTCTACAAGCTGCTGCGCAAACAGCCGGTACAGTCGATCGTGGAGGTCGGCGTTGGGCGGCTTGAGCGTACAAAGATTCTGCTCGACTTGGCGCTGCAAAAGACGCCGGCAGAACAACTTAAGTACGCCGGGATCGACTTGTTCGAAGCCCGTGACGCGGCCAGCCCTGGCGTGGGGCTGAAGCAAGCTCACAAAGAGCTGAAGCCGCTTGGCATCAAGGCCCAGCTGGTGCCTGGCGATGCGTTTAGCGCGCTGGCTCGTAGCGCCAACAGCCTCACGAAGACCGATCTGCTGATCATCAGCGCGGATATGGTCGGTGAGTCGCTGACCAAGGCTTGGTTCTATGTGCCGCGCATGCTGCATGATGGCTCGCAGGTGCTGATCGAAGAAGCCTCAGCCGATGGCACGGCCTTCCGCCAGCTGACGCGGCTGGAAATCGAGCAGTTCGCCTCGGCGGCCGCTAGGTCGATGCGCAAAGCGGCGTAGATGTTTGGCTTGCGGTCAACCGCAGTTCGCGCTTTCCCGCACGGAAAGTTCGAACCAAATGCGGCGCGCCAACGTCTTACTGGGGACATTCCAGCGTTGGCAAAGAAAATTACTTTGCATCCACAAGATTTGTCTGCCAACAACGAACTGGCTATGATGTTCCTATTCGCCGCCAGGCTCATGGAGAGCTCGCGACGCCGCCTCGCACCCGCTGACCGATATGAGCCGGCTCTACGATACGGATCCCAACGCCGATACGATTGACGCGGCCCCGGAAGAGCTAAGTAGCAGTCCTACGGGCATCAAACCGCGCGTCCACCTGGTGGCTGGCAGTGGGGCTCACCTCAGTGCCGAAACGCACTCGCTGCTGCGAGCCCGCATTCGCATCGCCGCCATTGTCTTGGCATCGGGCTTCGGCGTCTTTCTAATCTGGCGACTGTTCGATCCCGTCTTGCCGGGCTTGTGGTTGCACGCCTTTACGGTGGTGGTGCTCACGGCTGTCAGCTTTTTGCTTTGCCATCGCTGCGCCTTGTGCATGAATTCGCTACGCGTGGCGGAAGCGGTGGTGTTCGGCTTACCGGCCATTTACTTTCTGTCGATCCACGCCAGCGCGCTGTTGCAGCATGCGCATACCCACAAGGTATTGCCTGCCTCGCTCGAACCGTGGATGATGCTGATCTTTGTCTATGCGCTGTTTATTCCCAATCGCTGGAAGCGGGCGGCGGTGGTGATTGGCTTGATGGCTTGCGCCCCGGTGGCGCTGCGGTTGATCTTGATGTGCACCGACAGCGTTTGCGCCACGGCGGTCGGCGGCGATTGGTTTTCGCTGATTACGATCACGCTGGTAATGGTCATGGCGGCTGCAGCGGCGACCGTTGGCGTGCATACCATCAACAGCTTGCGAGAAGAAGCCTTTCGCGCCAAGCAAATGGGCCAGTACCACTTGAAGGAACTGATCGGCAAGGGAGGTATGGGCGAGGTCTATCTGGCTGAGCACACCTTGATGAAACGCCCCTGCGCGATCAAGTTAATTCGCCCCGAAAAGGCCGGTGATCCGACGGTGCTCGCGCGTTTCGAACGCGAAGTCAGGGCGAGCGCGAAGCTGTCGCATTGGAACTCGATCGACATCTTCGACTACGGCCGCGCCGACGACGGCGCGTTCTATTATGTGATGGAATACCTGCCTGGGATGAGCTTGCAGGACTTGGTAGTCAAGCATGGCGCGTTGTCGCCAGAACGCGTCATCTATTTGCTGCGGCAAGTTTGCGACGCGCTCGAAGAAGCGCACGGCGCAGGCATCATCCATCGCGATATCAAGCCTGCGAATATCTTTGCGGCGCAGCGCGGCGGCTTTTATGACGTTGCCAAGCTGCTCGATTTCGGCCTGGCCAAGCCGCTCGAAACCGAAAGCCAGGACGCCAATCTCACACAGACCGGCACGGTCACTGGCTCGCCATTGTTCATGTCGCCAGAGCAAGCCACGGGCGATAGCGAACCCGACGCGCGTAGCGATATTTATTCGCTCGGCGCGGTGATGTATTTCCTGCTGACAGGCAAGCCGCCGTTTGAGCACGAGAAGCCGCTCAAGGTGCTGATCGCGCATGCGACCGAAGTGCCGCTCGCCCCGCGCGAGCTGAAGTCTGCGGTGCCGGAAGATCTTGAGCAAGTTGTCCTGCGCTGCCTGGCGAAGCAGCCGAACCAGCGCTATCAAACGGCCTTTGAACTGGCCGCTGCACTGAACGAGTGCGAAGGCGTGGAACGCTGGACACGCGACGATGCCACGCGCTGGTGGCTCTCGCATGGCAAAGCGCCGATCCCCATTGCGGATGGCGAACCAGCCCTGGCCTAAGCAACGATCGCGGCTGCGCTTCAGCCTAGTTGCGTCAGCATCTTGCGAAAACGCGATAGCGCTGCCAGGAAGAAGATCGTACCAATCACCACGAGCGCCAAAAACTGCGGCCATACGATCGAGAGGTCCGCGCCGCGATAAAGAATCGCCTGGGCGAGGCTGACGAAGTGCGTTGTCGGCGCCACGAGCATGATCTGCTGCACGATTTCAGGCATGCTTTCGCGTGGTGTTGTGCCGCCTGAGAGCATCTGCAGCGGCAGTAAGATCAGAATGCACAACAGGCCCAATTGCGGCATCGACCGGGCAACAGTTCCCATAAAAATGCCCATCGACGTCGTGGCGAACAGGTGCAGGGTTACGCCGGTCAGGAAGAGACCTCCCGAGCCATGAATGGGCACCGCGAGCCAGCCTCGCACGACCAGCACCAGCGACAACGCAGCAGCGATCAGGATGATCAACCCCATCGACCAGATCTTCGCGACCATGATTTCGAAGGCTGTCACCGGCATCACTAACAAATGCTCGATGGTCCCCGATTCTCGTTCGCGAATCACCGCGGCGCCGGTGATGATGATTGACAGCATTGTGATTTGATTGATCAGTTGCATCACCGAGCCAAACCAGGTCTCAGTAAGGTTCGGGTTGAACTGCATCCGCACTGCCAGGTTGACTGGCATGTCTGGCGTGGCGCGATAGCGCCGCACAAACTCATCGATCTCGGTCGTGACGATGTTCTGGATATAGCCAGCGCCGGCAAACGCCTGCGAGGTTTTGGTGGCGTCGACATTGAGCTGAATCGCCGGTTGCCTGCCAGCCAACACATCGGCCTGAAAATCGGGCGGAATATCGAGCGTAAACGTGAACTCGCCGGTATCCATGCCGCGATCCATCTCCGCCTGGGTAATCAGCTTCGGCGGCAGGAAATAGGGCGCACGAAACGCTTGAATCATGCGTCCGGAAAGCTGCGAGCGATCTTCGTCCACGATCGCGATTGGCGCTTTGTTCAGTGTTTCTGGCAAAGCGCGTGCGGCGCTATAAATGCTGATCGTAAACGCGAACACAATCAGCGCCAGTAATCCCCAATCGCGGAACAAGCTACGCAGTTCTTTGACGCCCAGATGAAAGATGGTGGCGATGGCTTGCATGGCTAAACATCCTGTTTCCGGAGAAACAATGCACTTAGCAACAGCAGCACCGGAGCGGTGATGGCCAAGGGAACGAGCGTTGACGCCAGGTCTTCGAAGCCGAGCGCCTTCGAGAAAACGCCTCGGCTAATGGTCAAGAAATACGACGTGGGAAACAGGTGCGCTACGATCACCGCCGGGCCTTCCAGCGAAGAGATCGGATGGATGAGCCCCGAGAACTGGGTGGCGGGCACCATCGTCGCAATGGTCACGCCGAGGATGGCGGCAATCTGGCTGCGCATAAAGACCGAGAGCAACAGTCCCACACCCGTCGAGCACGCTACATACAACAGCGCCGCCAGCGATAACGTCAGAAAGCTGCCTTTGAGGGGCACATCAAAGACAAAGATGGCCAAGGCGACCATCAGGAAGAAATTGCCCATGCCGATAATCACATAAGGCAATTGCTTGCCGAGCAGAAACTCCAGTCGCGTGAC
>JAEZGD010000723.1 GCA_023417165.1 Planctomycetota bacterium | reverse complement strand
GTGAAAGGTTACTCGCAGCGGTGCATCGCCGGTGAACAAGAACCACGCGGTCGCCTGGCCGGGCAGCGCGTTGTCTCCGCCAGCGCCAAGCAGACCACCAACAATCTCGCGAAATCGCCCGCGTTCGATCGCCGGATATAGGAGTCGCCCATCAGCGTCCGAAAGCGTCAGACGCGGCGTCAGTTGCGCTGCGTTGGCGTCTTCTGGCGTCAGCGGAACCGTGATGCGACCAACGCCAAACGGGCGCCCTGGAATTGCTTCGACGCGAATTTGCGCCGACGATAACGAGGCGCATGCCAAGAGCGCCACGAACGCCGCCAGGCACAACCGTGCGCGGATCATAGAATGCCTCCGTACCGAAAAAGCTTGAACCTAATGCGGCCGTCCCTCCGCAAGCAGGTGTTCATGATTCGGCACGCGCCCGCGGCGGTCAAGGGGTTGTTGGCACTCGCCCCACCTGGACGGGATGTTGCAAACGCCCGGCAAATTATAAATCGCGGCTGTAAAAATACTCGCTATAGGGTCGCCACGAGTCGTGCATCGTGCGCGTGCGGCCATCGCGCACAAAGCCATATTTGGCGAAAAAACGATGCGCGCGAGCGAAACGCGTATCGGACCAAAACTCGACGCGGCGAAAGCCAAGCTCGACGGCGCGAGCGAGGGCCCATTGCATGAGTTGCTCGCCTGCGCCTGTGCCGCGAAGCTCGGCGGCCAGGTACAAACGCCGAAATGTGCACATGCCTGGCTGTTCTGGAAGCGGCACCACCGCATGCGTGCCGACCACCTGCTCGCCCGCTACAAGCACCACAAACTCGCCGCCCATCGTTGCATAGCCTGTGTGCGCAGTCAGTAAATCGCGGTCGGCATCGTCCAGATGCACGCAGTCACCATACTCGCGATAAGCCGCATCGACCAACGCCACAATGCCAGGCACATCCGACTCGGTCGCGGGACGCAGCAGCAGCGATTCGCTCAAGCGGAACCTCATCAGGGTGGCGCGTCTGACTTTGAGGATGGAGGACGATGGCAGGCAGCGAACAAACGTGACTTTGGGAAGCTGCAGGTCAAAACACGGCTTCAACCTACTCCAACTCAGCGGCTTGATGCTGCGTTAATAGCCCAGGTCGCGCAGTTCGTCTTCTTCCATGCCGTTATGGTGGCCGTATTCGTGCAGAATTGTCAGGCGAATCTCTTCACGCAGGCGCGACAGCGGAATGGTGCCATTATCTTCCGAAGAGTTGTTCAGAATGCCTTCGCGGAAAAGATAGACCCGGTCGGACAATTCGAAGCTGGCGTTGATCGTCTTTTTGTCGAGCGAGCGACCGACATACAAACCGCACAACTCGCCAGGATCGGCCAGTTGCAACTGCTTGCAGAGGCGGTGCGACGGCTGGTCCTCAACGATCATGGGCACTTCGTCCATCAACTGCTTGACCAAAGGCGGCAGTTCGGCCAGCACGATCTCCAACTGCTCGTCAAAATAGGCGCGATCCTGCAGACTTAGCACGATGCAAAACTTTCTCGGGGAACGAATGCGATGTTATTTGCATTATATCCCGAGCGGGCAATTGTGAGATAGGCCGTCTGCCGCCGGCACGTATTGCCGAGCACTTACAAAGGCAAATAGAGCGCGAACGTAGCGCCGCTGCTGGTGCGTTCTAGTTGCAGGCGGCCCCCCAGCTCTTGCGCCAAGCGGCGCGACAGGGCCAGCCCCAAGCCCACGCCGGGCGCCGAGCAAGCGGCGTCGTGCACCGATTTCGAGAAGGGACGAAATAGCCGTCGCGCCGCCTTCTCGCTAATGCCCGGGCCGTGATCGCTGACGCGTACGACCGCAAAGCCATCCTGCTGGAAAAGCGACACCACAATGCGCCGATCTTGCGCGGCTGACGCGTACTTGCACGCGTTGTCGATCAAGTTGAACAGGATTTGCTCCACTGCCGCCGGATCGGTCCGCACCGAAACGTCGCCAGCGTCGTTGCGCTCGAGCCCCCACTCCATCTGCGCTTGAACGGCGCGCTCGCGAAAACGATGCTCGGCATGCTCGACCAGTTGCAGCAGCGTCGTGGTTTCGCGGCGCTGAGCATGCCGCCCCCGCTCCAACTTCGCATAAGCGAGCACATTCTCGACCAAATGCGACAGGCGATCGGCTTCGATGCGCAGCGTCTCTAAGTATTGCTGACGCGTTTGCGCGCTAGGCACCATGTTCTCGGCCAGCATTTCAGCATACATGCGAAACGTCGTCAGCGGCGTACGCAACTCATGCGTGACCGCCGAGACAAACGCGCCGCGGCGTTCGCTCAAGGTGATCACGCCTTGCAAGAGGATGGCGACCGCGACCGCCGCGAGCCCGAGCATGCTCCACGCCACCACCAGTGCCATTCGCAGCGGCGACCAGCCTTGCGGTGCAAAGGGCGTTTCGGGAACGATCAACTGCGCAGGCAGCGTCGCCAACAAGCGGCTGACCTTAATCTGACTGCGGTCGGTCTCCGCGTGCACTGGCAGCAGGTCGATACCAGGGAGTCCACCTGCATAACGCGTGATGAGTTCGCTGCGAATCTTCGACCAGTCGAGCCAACAGCCTTGCACCAACTCTTCGTCGCCCATCTTCACCCGCCGCGCGAGGATCAAACGCTCACCAAGCCACAGCGGTTGGCTCACTCCCTCGCTCACGTATTTGAGTTGCGGCGGCGTGTTGCGCAAGTTCAGCCGCTGTTCGGCCACTTGGCGTTGGGCGGCCGATTGATACGCGCGGTTGCGCTCTTGCAAGTCATTGCCAGCGCGCTGCTGCCGGGCATTGCTGGCCAGGTAGTCTCCATAGGCGCCAGGCTCAGCGGCTTGCTGGGCAGGAGGCGGAGTGTCCGCCTGTTGTCGATAACCTTCGGTGCGTAACTTCTCCTGCACCGGTGGATAGCTCAGCGTATTGCCAACCACTTGCGGCGCGGCTGGCGCGGTTTGCAGTTCGCCATTGATCTGCCATTGGCCCATGGCAATTTCTGGCAAAGGGCGAGTGGGAATCATACTGGCGAGGACGTCGTAGCGCAGTTCGGTTTTGAGCGCCGCCAAACGCTGACTACTGAGTTCGATGTTGTCCGATGACGCGCCCTGTTCGATCGCCCACTGCGTTTGCTGAAGCGGGACCTGGGGCGACGTTAAATGATTCTGCGCGTCGATCTGAAAATGCAGCAGCACATACGTTGAAGGCTGCGTCAGTAGCGGCGACGGTAGCGACTGCGTCGGCCAGGGCGCAGCAGAAGGGGCAGGAGAGCCTTTGGTCGGTATGCCGGGCGCGGGAGCGGCATGGCTTTCGTCCAGCACGACCGCGGGCGCTGCATACGATGGGCTGTAGACAAAGTGCGGACGCGCGGCCTCTTGTGCCAGCAGCGTGGTCAGTTCGGTATCCATCTGCCACAGGACGCTGCTGACGATCTCTTCACGCTCGGCCGCCAACCGGGCGTGCCATTCGGCCTGATCGGCTTCCAGTGTCTGGTGGGTCAGCCATGCCATGGCCGGCAGCGCGACCGCCAGACAAAGCGAATAGACCAACCAGATTTGCCATGGGCGGCGCATGCTAAGGCTCACGGGTCGGAAGCCAGCGGGGCAGGGGCCATCAGCGAGAACATATAGCCTTTGCCTCGCACGGTAAGCAGCACGCGCGGCGCATGTGGATCATCGCGCAGCTTCTCGCGCAAGCGCGCGACATGCATATCGATTGTTCGCGTCGGCAAGCCATGCGGATCGATGCGCCAGACATTCGCGAGCAATTCCTCACGCCCAATCGCGCGACCCGCATGATTCACCAGATAACGCAATAAATCGACTTCGCGCTCGCTGAGTTCGACACGCTCGCCATCATCGAAGCGCAGTTCGCGCCGGGCGAAGTCGGCGCAACCGCCCGGCAGTGCAGCCACATCGAGATCTAACGGACGCTGGGGCGAACGGCGCAGCACCGCTTCGACGCGGGCGAGTAACTCTTTGACGCTAAAGGGCTTCACGACGTAATCGTCCGCGCCAAGACGCAGGCCATCGACGCGGTCGTTTTCTTCGCCGCGCGCCGTCAGGATGATAACAGGCAGTGTCGGGCGAGTGCGTCGCACTTCGCGCAAAATCTCCATGCCTTGCTTGCCTGGCAGGACCAGGTCGAGCAGCAGCAGGTCGTGCTGCTGCTGCACCGCCATGCGCAGGCCATCGTCGCCATTGCCGGCCTGCAACACGCGATAACCGACATAGGTAAACGCATCGACGATCCCGCGACGAATGGCGGGATCGTCTTCGACTGTCAAAATCGTGCGTTGTGACATAGCGCTATTCTAGATTACGAGATATCACGCAGCCAAGCAGCATTCGCTACCGGGCGTCAGGCGGAAAATCGGACTTCAAACCGCCGTTGGTGAGGCCGGTGTAGGTATTGGGTGGGACCAATCCTAGCCACGGATCGCTGCTCGGCGTCAAAAACAGGGCCGCATAAACACGCTCGTTCAGGGCGTGCAAATCGGCTTCTGCTGCGCCGCCGGCATACCATTCGTGCAATTGGCGATGCAGCACGTATTCGTTGCGCACCGTATCGAGTGCGATCGACGATTGAAACGTACGCACAAGCCGGGTGATGGGATCTTCGACAACCCTTTTACTCACCGCCAGCAATCCCGCTCGGACTGCAGACGGGTTCTCGTCGCGTATCAACTGCACGCTGGCTTTGTCGAGTTTCGCATCTTCGGCATGTAACGTTGCGATTTGCTGCCAGGTTACTTCCGGTAGGTCGTCGATCGTATTCGGCAAAGCGGACGCGTTCGTCTGGTTACTAACCGACGTTGGCGAGGACGCTTGCTGGGCATAGGGACTCGAGATCGCCGAAAGGTCCTTGGTAAATGCGGCTGCGATAGCGCTGACGCGAGCGCGATGATATTCGCGCAGCAGTTCCTCACGCCCTTCCGGAGCTTGCGCTGCATACGCTTGAGCCAAGGCTTCGGCGCGCGCGAGCCATTGCCCAAACGCCTGCGGGCCATGCAGGCCTGGCAACCCGTCGAGCGGTCGTCCGCCGGCATCGACAACATAATGAATGCTGTTGCCTGTCAACGTCCGCTCAAGTTTGCGGCCGTCGCCGAAATCGATCGTAATTTTGGGGACAGGGCGAACCGATTCCCAGTGCAACACAAACTTATCACGCAGCGTCTCGGAGATTTCCTGATTGGCGTACAGAGTGGTGCGGAAGAAGCGGCTGTTCGCGCAACTAAATTCCTCGTTGAGGTTGCCGAGCATGCGCAGACTAAGGATCGGCTTGTTGTTGCGCGCTGCTTCGGCTTGTGCTTGGGCGAAATCGGTGTGCCAATACAGTCCCGACGCCGAGCAGTACTTCGCGCCGCCGATCTCATCCATCAACTGGTTCAGCTTAGCGATTTCGGCTCGTAAGGCTTCCGCCTGTTCGGGTGTTGCTGTCGTCAGCCGTTCTTGTAGACTGTCGCGCACTTCGGCCACTTCGGCCCGCGCCATGGGGCCCATCGCCCGCAACACTTGCGTCGCTTCGGCCGCTAGCGTGGA
>JAEZGD010000673.1 GCA_023417165.1 Planctomycetota bacterium | reverse complement strand
TAGTGTCATAGACGATGCGATAGTCAACGCCATCAGGAAAGCGTTGCTTCAGCCTTTCCATCGTGGCGCGCACGGCATCGGCGGTCGCCAGCGCATTGGAGCCCGGCAACTGAAAGACGCCGAGCATGGCGCATTCCTGGCCATCGATGTACGAGGAGCTGTCATAGCTCTTCGCGCCCAGTTCCGCGCGACCGATATCGCGAATGCGCACGATCTGGCCATCGGCGCCTCGTTTGACGATCACATCGGCGAACTCGCTAGGCTCCAGCAAGCGACCTTGCGTTCGCACCGTCAATTGAAACTGCTGATCCGGCGGGGCAGGGGGCTGCCCCAAGCGCCCCGCGGCGACCTGCACGTTTTGCTCGCGCAGCGCGTTCAGCACGTCGCTCACGCTCATGCCCAGTTGCGTCAATCGATCGGGATCGAGCCAGATGCGCATGCTGAAATCACGTGCGCCAAAGACCACCACGTCACCCACGCCGTCGACACGCGCGAGCTCATCGCGAATTTGCGTTGTGCTGTAGTTGCTAAGGAACAACTGATCGCGCTCGCGCGTCGGCGAGAGCACATTCACCGCCAGCAGCAGGCTGGTCGATTTCTTCTTCACGGTCACGCCTTGGCGACGGACTTCTTCAGGCAACTTCGCTTCGGCGATCGCGACGCGATTTTGCACCTGCACCTGCGCCAGATCGACATCGGTGCCGAGGTGAAACGTCACATCCAGCGTCATCGTGCCGTCGTTGGTGCAGCGCGACGACATATACAGCATGTTCTCGACGCCGTTCACTTCCTGCTCGATCGGCGTCGCGACGGTGTCGGCCACCACTTGCGCATTGGCGCCTGGATAGACTGCCGAGATCGAGACCGTCGGCGGAGCGACTTCGGGATATTGCGCAATCGGCAGTCGCCACAGCGCGACAAGCCCCAGCAGCACAATCACCACCGACAGCACCGTGGCAAAGACCGGTCGATCAACAAAGAAACGCGCCATCGTGTTACCACGCGGAATAAGAGTGCGTCAGCCAGCCAGAAGAGACAATCACGAGGCCTTGTCGGCCATCGGCGGTTCGGTCGCAGGCGGTGGAGTCGCTTCGTCGTCGCTGCCGCCTTCTTCCTGAATCGCAGCACGACCGCGAGCGAACGCGCGCATGGGAACCTTTGTCGGCGTGACTTCAATGCCGTTACGCACACGCTGGAAGCCATCGACAATAATCGTTTCGTCGGCTCTCAGACCAGAATCGACCGCCCGCAAACCACCCGTGACGCGCATGCCCATCTCTACGCGGCGGTACGCAGCCTTGTTGTCGGACGTTAACGTGTAGACGAACCGGTCGCCTTGATCGGTCATGACCGCCCGTTCGGCAATAAACAAACGCTCGGCTGGATCGCTGATGGGAATGCGGACGCGCACAAACAGTCCAGGAATCAACACGGCGTTGACATTATCGAACTCGCCCCGCAAGCGAATCGTTCCAGTCGAGGGATCCACCGTGTTGTCGGCAAAATCAAGTATGCCTTTCCACGGATAATTGCTTTCGTTCGCCAGTTCCATCTCGACGGGAATGTTCATTTCCCGGATGTTTTCAATCTTGAAGTCTTCGCCATGCGTCGCACGCCGCCAAGCCATGGCGCGGAGCGCGGTGTTTTCGTCGATATCGAATTCCACGCGAATTTTGTCGGTGCGCACAATGGTGGCCAGCACCGGACCGCCGGTAACTCCGGCTGCGATCAGGTTGCCTTCCGTAACGATGGCCTTGCTCATGCGTCCGTGGAACGGCGCGACGATCTGGGTGTACTGCAAGTCCAGCTCCGCAGCGCGGACGGCCGCTTCGGCACCCGCTTTCGATGCCGTGGAAACCTTTAGATTGGCGATCGCAGCGTCGAGATCTTCCTGCGATACCGCCCCGCTGCGCGCTAGCTTGGTGTTACGGGCGACATCGACATCCGCCTTTTCGCGCGAGGCTTCCCAACGCAGCACATCCGCCTTGGCTTGTTCGAGCTTGGCTTCATACGGATCGGGATCGATCTTGAAAAGGACGTCGCCCTTCTTCACTTCTTGACCATCAGTGAAGCCGACTTCCAGCAAATAGCCAGAGACGCGCGCTTGAAGATTGACGTTCTCGATAGCCACCGTGCGTCCGGTGGCGTAGGCGTATTCCGGCACACGATCAACGACCGGCTCGGCCACCGTTACTTGCGGCGGCGGCAATTGCGCAATTCCAGGTTGAGGCCGAGTACATCCGGCCAACACGACAACGCTTCCTACAGCAAACAACCAACGCAACATGGCATCCTCTCTCATGAGTGCCCCTGTTATCGCCGGAGAAGCCATCTTTCGCAAGCGACCCTCTGAGCGTCGCGCTACCAGCGTTAGTCGTCGTCGTCAGTGGCTTCCGCGCAGATTTGCATCACCTCATGCGTCGCGGTAAACAGCGGATCATCGGGATCGGTGAGATCCAGCACCTTCTGACAAGCATCGAGCGCCGCATCGACTTCGCCTAACAGAATCAACGCGCGCGCTTGACCAAACCACGCAGGTGCAAAGCGACCATCGAGTTCGATGGCTTCATG
>JAEZGD010000611.1 GCA_023417165.1 Planctomycetota bacterium | reverse complement strand
ACGCTATCCACACCGCAGCATTGGAACAGCGACATCATAGCGGAAACTAAGTGTCCTCGCCTTCGGCATCGAGCGTCGCATTGTGTTACCACAACACGAACGACCACAGGCGAGCCGAGGACGCAGTTCAGGCTCTTTGCCTTGGTTAACCTGCGGCTCGCGTCATCCAAAGCGTACCCGCGCTACAGTGCAAACGCGCTGCCGCAAGAATCGCCAAGAGAAGCCAGCGCGTCATGCTAACCAGCTGCAATACAGAATCTGCAGAGAAGGATGGCTGAAGCGACCGCCAGCGGCGCGGTCATACACAAGCCAGTGCAGCGGCGAGCCGCGGCGAGGACACATGTTCAGCGTCACCGAAACTGTCTCACCAGAAACCAGACGGCGAAAATCGATCCGTCTGGCAGCACGTGAAAGGGTGCGCAGCAAGTCGGCGGAGGTATTCGCCTGATCGCGACGCGACGCGACGGGGATATCGGTATGGCCGCCAATCGTCGCTGACAGCCGGTAGTCGCTATTAGCGGCGCACCACACGCGCGCCTGGCCAGATGTTTCGCCTGGGCAACTCGCAACGCAAAAAACAGCCAGCATCAGCGCAAACAACACACACCCATTGGCAGCAACTAGCGACTTTAAATCATCCGGAAACGTCGGGCCACAAAGATCGTAAAGAGAATCGTCCCAACGAGATGCTACCGGTCTGGCCCCAGTACTTCAAGCCCCAGCGCGCGGGCCCACCCCAATCATTGCTCCCCTTGCTGCGGTGCGTAGCATGAACCATACATATGTGGGCTACCAACGGCGTTCCGAGGAATCGTCATCGCTATGCCAGTCCTTCGTACGCAACGACTATCTAAGAACTTCGGCACCGCTCCGAACGTCGTCTCGGCGGTGATTGATATCGACCTGACGATTGAGGCCGGCGAGTTCATCGCCATTGTAGGCCCTTCCGGTTCCGGAAAAAGCACGCTACTCCATCTGCTCGGCTTGGTCGAATCACCCACCTCGGGGCAAGTCTGGATTGCCGATACCGATACCTCTGAGTTGGACGACACGCAATTAAGCAGGGTTCGCCGGGAACGTATTGGTTTCGTTTTTCAGCGGTTCAATTTGCTACCAACGCTGCAAGCCGTCGAGAATGTCTCTTTGCCTCTGCTGCTGGGCGGTCTCGCGCGCGGTGAAGCGGAAAAGCGAGCGGCAAATGCTTTACAACGCGTTGAAATGGAACATCGCCAACGCCATTATCCCGCGGAAATGTCCGGCGGCGAGCAACAACGCGTAGCAATCGCCCGGGCAATCGTCACTAATCCGAGCGTGATCCTAGCGGACGAACCGACCGGCGCGCTCGATAGCCAGAATGCGCAGCGCGTTATCGAACTGCTGCACCAGTTGAATGCCGCCGACCACACGATCGTGGTAGTCACACACGACCAACGTGTGGCCGATAGCGCCCGGCGCAAGATGTACTTTCGCGATGGCCGCATCGCCGCGACGCCACCATGACCAAACTGCAATTCCTCACGAATCGCCATTGGCGTCGCCGGCCGATCCGAGCGCTGCTGACCGTGCTCAGCGTGGCGATTGCGGTAGCGGCCATGCTGTCGACGTCGATGGCCCAGTCGATGGTGCGAAACGCCTATCGCACTATGACCGCGACTGTCAACGGCACGCCGACGATCGATATTCTGTCACAAGAGACGAGCCGCTTTTCATTAGCCGACTTGCCTCCTCTGGACGACGTGGTAAACGCGCGAGCCGCCGTACCGCTGCTATTCCGAACGACGATGATCCGCGTTCAAGGCAAACGCTCGCGAATACTGACAGTGGGCGTTGATTTGCCTCGGCTTCAGCAGGCAATTGCTTTCGAGCCCAGCAGCGGCACATTGCCAGCGGATTCGAATGAAGTGCTCATGGCTGCTCCGTTCGCCGAATCGGCGGCGATTGCCGTGGGTGATCGCATCACGCTCTTTGGCCGACGCGGTCCCAAGAATATGGTCGTCAGTGGCATCCTTCCCGCCACCACAATGAAAGAGTTTAGTGATGGCGCGGCGGTAGTGCTGCCATTGGCCACCGCACAAGAGATCTTCGAACTACCAGGGCTCGTCGACCGCACACGAGTCTTTCTGAATAGCGAAGAGGCTCGGGCTCGCACCACAAAAGAGTTGCAACAGCAGCTAGGTGAGCGTTTCCTCGTGCGTTCGACGCTGCGCGCTGGTGGAATCGCCGAAGAAACCTTGCGTTCGACCGAACTGGCGCTGCAATTCTCAACAGCGCTTTCGCTCATGATGTCGATTTGCATCGTCATCAATACCTTGCGTATGAACTTCCATGAACGTCGCCGCGAGTTTGCCATTTTGCGCGCCATCGGTGCATCCCAAAAGCAACTCGACAACATTCTGGCGAGCGAAGGCTTAGCGATGGGGCTTTTGGGAGGCCTACTGGGGATTCCCGCAGGCATCTTTCTGGCGGATGGCTTACGACACGTTCTGGAAAGAGTTTTAAGATTCCAAGGCGAATTCATATGGCCGCATTGGTCGACCATTGTGATCGCCTTCCTCGTCGGTGAGATCGCGGTGGTGGCCGCCCTGATCTGGACGAAGTGGGGCGGCAATAAGGTGTCGCCGGCGGAAGCCATGCGCGAGATGGATTCAAGTGCGGCCGAGTCTCCTCCTTGGCTACTGTTTTTCGCTGCCATCGCGGCTTGGTTGGTCTCGCTCGCGGGCTTGGCGTTTGTGCGTGCAGAGCAAATTAATGGACGTTGGACGGTCCCTTTTGGTCTTTTGATGCTGACCTCATACGTCGCCATGCTACCCATACTGCTGCCATGGGTGTTGGCTGGGTGCCGCGCGCTGCTCTGGCGCTCGTGGCTGTATCGACTGCTGACCTCCGGCCAACTAGAACGACGTCCCGTTCGCGTTGGCCTGACCGCAGGCGTCCTGGTCGTGGCGATCAGCAGCGGGCTCGGCTTAGGTTCCGCCATTTCGACGCAGATTCAAGACATTCGCGACTGGTACCGCCGCACCATGTCAGGCGATTACTTTCTATTTGCTGTGCCGACAGAAGAATCGACCAACATCGACACTGAGCAGGCGCGTGAACAAATTTTGGCGGTGC
>JAEZGD010000581.1 GCA_023417165.1 Planctomycetota bacterium | reverse complement strand
TGGTAAGGCTGAATAGGGAAATGGACAGACCCATTCCGAGCGCAAAGCATCCCGCGGCAATCGCCAGATGTTGCCATTGTGTCGTCGTCCACTGCCGCAAGAGTGGCGCGGCTGCTGCAACCGTGATCGCCGCCACCGTCAAAATCACGAACATGCTGCGTAAACGGAATTGTCGCGCCGCGGCAGTAACTTCATGATCTGGCATCGGCGATGGACTACTTTCTTGGGCGGGCGTCTGCTATCGTAATCGCAGCCAAGTTCCTGCCTTTTTGGAGGATCCTATGTCGCAAGTGGTTACCTCTCTGCCTGAAACCACGACGATGATCGTTTGGCCGGGCGTGACTCGCTTTGGATTGGGGCGGTTGTTCGGCTCGTTGTACGATCTGGGACGCGGCGGCTATATCGTGACGCCAGGCAATCTCATTGCATTGCTGACGGCCCCCATCGGAGCGGCGCTTTATCTGCTGCGCGTCGCGCCTGGCATTGCACTGCGGTATCGCTTGACGGATCGCCGCATTATTGTCGAACGCGGGTGGGGGGCCAAGGAAGAAAAGGCTGTCGACCTTGATCGCTTCGATAGCATCGAAATCGTTCGCCGCCCCGGCATGCGCTGGTTCGACCATGGCGACTTGATCTTCCGACTCGGCCAAGTCGAAACTTTCCGCCTGGAATCGGTGCCACGCCCCAAGCAGTTCAAGAACGTCTGCTGGAAGGCGCACATGGCCTACACGCGCGTATCGCAAGTACTTCAGCGCCAGGCAGAATTGGTGTAACTCGCGCCACGGTTATTTTCGGATGACCTTGGCAACGCATCGCCGCGTGCAACAGGCAGCGAAGCAAGTTTTAGCGACGCTGCCGAACTGGTTGTCGCCTGCGGACACCGAACAATCGATTGCGCACCGCTGCCGCGAACTTCTTGAGCAAGCTGGAATTACCGCCACTTGGTACTACGATTGTCCCGCGCTCGTCTTACTCGGATCGCGAAGTTGTCTATCTATCTTCGGTCGCGCGTATCAACCGGCTCTCGAGCCAATTGGTACTCATAATCTGGTGACCGTGGATTTAAGCCCCCTCGCAAATGATTGTTGGGGAGACTGTGCGCGCAGCTATTACATCGAAGACGGCGAAGTGACCTTAATACCCCGGTCGAGCGAGTTTCGCGCCGGCCAGCACTGCCTTGCGGCTTTACACCAACGGATGCAGGAGTTCGCTACTCCGCAAACGACCTTCGAGGAACTTTTCCAGTTTGCCAACCGGCAGATCGAAGAGGCCGGGTTCGAGAATCTCGATTTCGCAGGCAATGTCGGCCACAGCCTGGCGAAATCGCTGAGCGACCGCCAATTCATCGAGGCAGGCAACCGTTTGCCGTTGTCCGCCTGTGATTTCTTCACGTTTGAGCCGCACATTCGCCAGTCCGAAGGGCGGTGGGGCTTCAAGCACGAAAATGTCTATTACTTCAATGCCGAGGGGCAGGTTGAAGTGCTTTAACAGGCAAATTGCTTCAAGCCGCGAAAAGCAAAGCATCGAAAACCGCTGCATTGGTCATTCGTGCTTGGTCATTCGTCATTCCCCCGGTGCGGCTCGCGGACTCGCCACACCCTACACTTCGCTGGTCGCCAGGTCATTCAAGATCATCCGCAAACCGAGTGCTGACAGAGAAGTTGGCAGCGAAGCGATGTCTTGCTTTTCGCTGATCGCTTGCGTGGTGCTAAGCGGCAGATGCATAAAACACGCGCGGGTTTTCAGGCCACGTTGCTCGGTGTAATAGTGCGACAGGTATAGCATCGCGTTGCACAGATACGTGCCGGCGTGATACGAAACCTGCGTCGGAATGCCTGCGCGGCGCAACATGCCGGCCCACTTTCCCAGCGGTAGCGAGCTTTGATAAGCGACCGGCCCGTCGATGGCCAGCGTTTGCGCCTCTTCCGGCAGTTGATGGCTGCTGCCACCCACGTTGATGCCGATCGATTCCAGGCGAATGCCTGTGGACCCGGGAGCCTGGCCCAAATGCAACGCGAAATCAAAGTTCGCCTGCAAATCTTCGCTGAGCTTCGCCTTGGCGGCGCGGAAGTCGACGGGGTAAAGGCGCGTGGTGATCTTCGGCTCGTCGGGGCGATCCTTGGTCATCTCGATGACCGCCTGCCAACTCGAATTTGCCTGCCAGCGATCGTACGGCTCAAAGGCCGTGATTAATACAGAAACCATGCAGGCGGGCCCTTTGGGGTAAATATGGCGAAGTCGCCGCCAATTTACGGGGGTTGGGCCGGCGAGACAATCGGATTACGGGCGATGACGGCTCAGGCTCGACTCGATATCGCGGGCCTTCGAGCTCATGCCCAGGTGATCCGTCGTGCCCGATGCGGCCTTCAAATCTTGTTTTGTTTCGCTCCACCACCAACCCCAATCACGCGAACCGCGTTGCCAAGTGCAACCGGTCATGGCCATGGCGGACAAAATCACGATTAGGCAAGCGAACTTTCGCAGGCGCATAACTCCGCTCCAAGAAACTAAGGGCCCGAGACTTTCGCAAACCTCGCCCGCGGCGTCGAGAGCAATTGCGTACAATCGCAGTGCTATCACGAAACTTTCCACTTAGCGCTCCCGCTGCTTGCCAGAGGGACTAACACGATGAATCTCGATGTTCTCGTTATCGCCCCCCACCCAGATGACGCCGAGCTAGGCATGGCCGGGGCCATCCTGCAATTCAAAGCGGAAGGGGCGAAGGTCGGCGTGCTGGATTTAACGAGCGGCGAACCAACGCCCCACGGCTCACTCGAAATCCGTGCCCGTGAGACGGCCGAAGCCACCAAGATCTTGGGGCTCGATTGGCGTGAGAATCTTGGCCTGCCGAATCGCAGTCTCGAGCCGACATTGGAAGCGCGACGCGAACTGGCGATTGTTTTTCGGCGGGTGCGGCCGCGTTGGTTGTTCGCGCCGTATTGGGTCGATGCCCCTCCCGATCACACCGCGGCGACGCAACTAGTCGAAGCGGCCCGCTTTTGGTCGAAGCTGACCAAGACCGACATGCCTGGCGAGCCGTTTCATCCCGAGCGGATTTTCAGTTACTACTGCGTGCATCTGAAGCATGCGGCGCAGCCGGCATTTATCTTGGACATCAGCACCCACTGGGAAAAGAAACTGGCATCGATTGCTTGCTATCAAAGCCAATTCATCACCGGGCGACCGACCGAAGCACCGACGTTTCTCGACCGCCTGCGCGATGAAGCGGCGTACTGGGGCAAGTGCATCGGCACTCTCTATGGCGAACCGTTCGCCGCGCGTGAGCCGCTGGCCATCAAGAGTATGCGCGACTTGATTTAAGTGGTGTTAGAATGGATCGGACCGATTCTGAAGATGCCGCCAAGGCTACCGCCCCGATGCGCCGCTACACGCCCGCCGAGTACCTCGCCTTCGAGCGTTCCTCGCCTGAGAAGCACGAATATTTCGACGGCGAAATCTTTGCGATGGCGGGGGCCTCTAAAGACCATGTCCGCGTGACGACCAATATTCTTGGGCGACTCTTTGCGCAACTCGATGGCCAGCCCTGTCAGCCGAACTCCTCCGATCTGCGCATCAAGTTTCCCACCACAGGGCGTTACACCTATGCCGACGTCACGGTGGCGTGTCCGCCCTTGGAGTTCGAAGACCAAGAACTCGATACGCTGCTGAATCCTCGCGTGGTGATTGAAGTGCTGTCGCCTTCGACCGAACGCAACGACCGCGGGGCAAAGCTGCGTGGCTATCAGCAGTTACCTTCGGTGCAAGAAATTCTGCTGGTTGCACAGGATCAGGCCCGGATCGAACATCTCGTGCGCGCTGACGACGGTTGGCGACTCAATATCGCCCTCGGATTAGAAGAGGCGGTGGAACTCACTTCCATTGGCTGCCACCTGGCGCTCGCGCAAGTCTATCAAGGCGTTGCCTTGCCGACCGAACCAAGCGTTTTGCTGGATGAGCCAAAGCGCGAACAATAAATGATTCGCCCGCGTGCGGATGCCAAACCTGCGTTCGGCATCCGCCTCGCCAGGGCGTTTTCTTCTAGAAGCCAAACAGCCATTGCAGGCCATAGACCGCCAGCACCGCGATGCCGATTGATCCGCCGATCAATGCCGTGGTAGCCAGCAAGCCATAAATGGCCGGCTTGGCCTTGGGGGTGGATTCTTCACTCATATCAATAAACCTTCCTTTAAAACTCATCTGAAAGCGCGCAACGGTAGCGCGAAATAAGCAACAAGCGTCATCGCGGTCGCTTACGTATCAGATTTGCCAGCGCACACGCTGCGCATGCAGCGAAAGAGCAGGAAGGCTGCGGGAAGAGACAATCTGCGCCGTTTCGCGCAATTCGTTTTGCGAGACAAAGGTGCCTATCGCCAATAGCGGTAGCGACGCCGTGCGCGGCGTGAGTGGCACTTGTTCGCCGGAGTGGTTGGCCGCAATGATGGCGACCGACATGGGCGCAGGCGCGGTACGAGTAAGCAGAATCGCGTCATCTTGCGGCGGTGCGTACGCTTGCACCAACCAGCTTATCGCCGTGGCACTGCACGCCCAAACCACCAGAATGAACGCTAGCCGCCCCATATGCACCGAAAGCCTTATGCGGTTCCCCTTACTCGATCAGTGTGGATG
>JAEZGD010000571.1 GCA_023417165.1 Planctomycetota bacterium | reverse complement strand
CACGAAGACGATTTCAAACGCACGATGCTCAAGGCGGGTTGGTTTCCGGCCGATCCAATCACGCTGAAGAGCTGCCTTGAGATCGCGGCGGGGACGCTCCTGCATCGCCCGTACGACGATGCTCCGGTCAGCGCGCTATTTCTCGATGGCCGCAAGCAAGACCTGGCGTTCGAGCAGCCGGTCGGCCACGACCCGCGGCAGCGGCATCACGTGCGGTTTTGGAAGTCGCCGGAAGTCGACGACGCCGGGCGGCCCGCCTGGTTTGGCTCGGCCACGTACGATCGACGCGTCGGACTAAGCCATACCACCGGCGAGATCACGCACCACATCGCCGCCGATGTCGACGCCGAGCGCGATCATCTCTTCGCTGATCTCAAACTCACCGACAAGCTAGTCGACATCCAAGTCATTCCCGGCTTTCACAAGGTCCTCACCGGTCGCAACGGCGGCGGCGACCCTTGGCATACCGATGGCGACCTCGACGTCGGCACGATCGAGCGATAGTCTTTCCAAAAGGAGAGCAAGCGGCCGCGGCTATGTCTTCCGGCGTAATGAGTTGCTTCGAATCAGCAAATTCGCACAGGCTTTTCGACGGTGACGGCAGAGCCGTCGGCCATGAAGACGGTGTCGGGCTTGCGTGATAGGACCGCGTCTAGCGTGGGACCATACATGGCGTTGAAGTCGCAATCGACTTCGCATTCCGCGCCGGGCCAGGCGGTCCAGCGCGGATGATCGACGCGATACTCAATCGTGCCGCCATCGCGTTGGCGGCAATAGCCATAATAGTGTTCCAGAACGAACGCTTCGTGCGAGCCGAGCAACGGAATCTGCGGTTCGTCGTGCGTGCTGACGCGAATCGAGTTCCACTCGCCTGCGTATCGAAACTCGTACTTCGCCTGCGGCGCGATCTTGCGGCCCACATCGCCAGGCGTCACGGCGTGTCGCATCGGCACCGTTTCGTAGTTTTCGTTGTACCAGGCTTTGGCGATTGTGGTCACTGCGACGCGCGGCACCAGTTCTTTGACAAACACGACGCCGCGCCGCACTTCATCGCCCAGGCGACGCTGCACATAGAAGCGCAGGTTTAACTCTTCAAAATTCCGATGCGCAGGAATCGCCCAGCCCAACAGGCGCGTTTGCTGAAACAGAAACCCGACCAGGCTGATATATGTCTCGCCTGCACCGTTGGTGTCGAGTTCCACACCGCGTGGCACCAGCGGCGCAAGCAGCGCGGGATCGATCTTGTAATTCAGCAGCGCGAGCCAACGCCACTCGGCACTCAAAAAGATGCGTTTCGCCGGGCGATTAGCGGTCGGTGAGGCAGGGTTGATCGTCATGATGTTTCCTTCCTTTGCCTAACCGCAAGTCAGCAGCGCGCGATAACTTCACGGCGAGACATTCTGCGGCACAGCGCGACTAGCGGCCTTCGTCGGCAGCAAGTACCGAAACGCCAGCCCCAAAAAGATCAGCGCCGCGCCGGCCATCACGTGCGGCGTCACGCGTTCGCCCCAGGCGACCCACGTCCAAATCGGCACTAGCACTGGCTCAATCAGCGCGATGCCGCCCGCTTCGTGCCCGCTGACTTCGCGCAAGCCTTTGGCAAACAGCACATACGGCAGTCCAATCTGCAGCGCCCCGAAAGTAATCAGGTACACCCACTGAATGCCTTGTGGCCAAGGCGACTGGCTGATCCACAGCGCAAACGGCGCCAAGCAGCACGCGGTCGCCACGTTGTTGATTGCCGCCAGCCAAGTCGCTTCCATGTGTCGCAATTGCCGCAGGCAGATCACCACGGCGGCATAAAACACACCAGAGATCAGCCCCAAGCTAACCGCGTACATCTGCGAGCCGCCTAGCTCAAACGCCAATATCACGCCGACGCCGCTCAGCCCGAAGAACACCAGAATCAAATCGCGCGGATGGAACTTCTCACCAAAGCACAGCACGCCGACCAGCAGCACCCATACCGGCGCGGTGCTTTGCAGCCAGATCGCGGTCGCCGCCAGTCCCAAGGTCATCGCCGTCAGGTAGGTCCACATCATCAGCACGAAGCAGATCACCATCGGCACTAGCCACCACGACCACGCCGGGCGGCGCACCATGGGAACCAGGACCAGGCTGGCAAAGACCGCGCGCCAAAAGGCCAGCAAGCCGCCGGGCCAACCATGAAAGGTATCCGCCTTGGCGAAGAAGCCGCTCGTGCTCCACAGCACCGCCGACGTAAATACCAGCACGCGCCCGCGCCACGGATGGGCGGCGACGACGGGTTCGCCTGTCACCTCTTCCAGGGCCGTTTCCAAGGCAATCGGGGTCGCCACAGGGGCGGGATCGGATAGCGGCGACACGTCAGGTTTCATGCTGTGTGTTGTCGTCGACGCCGCCATAGAAGTCCAGTGGTGAGCAGCGGCCAATCGCGCTCAGTTCTTTGCGGTCTTGCGCAACAGCAGCTCGCGCACCTCGACGGCGAACGCCAGCAAGTCTTCCACCTGCTTTTCCTTCGGAAGATGCAGTGCCCACCAAGGCGAGCTGCTGCCCTTCCAAACCATCAGCCGACCGCCCACCACCTGAATCGTATAGCCTGGCCATTGATGCAGAAGTTCCACCAGCCGGCCATAAACATGCGGGCCATTGAACGAATCGGCCGTCGCACAAAAGTACTGGCGGCGTCGATCCGGGAACGGGACGATGCGGTGGTCGAGCTTGCGTTTCAGGTAATAAACATCGATATCGCGTTTATCCTGCGTGACCACCAGGTCAGGCGTGAAGGGCAGCTCTGCGGAAAAGTACGCCAGCAGATAAATGCGCTGTATCTGTTGCCGATGAAACGCCAAACCCGGCTTTGCAATCGCCTGCGCGACTTTGAGAAAGGACCCCATCGGCTGAAAGTCTCGCGGGTCGAACACTGTGTGGACCTGCGACAGAAAGAAGTCGTGCCCTTGCAATTTGCCCGAGGCCGCCAGCCCCACGGACGGCGCGTAATGGCCTTCGCCGGTCAAACCCGCACCTAAATGAGGACAAAGGATCGGAATCGCCGACTCGACGGCGCTCGGGACAGACCACAGCGGCCAAAACTGAAGTCCATGGCGCTGCGCTGTATGCGCCAGGCCCCGCAGATGCCTTTGTCGCGCTTCACTCATCAGCCACGCATAGGTAAACCCGACGAGGCCAGCGCTGCCAACGAAGCCGGCCGCAGGCACAAGGGCTCTGAACAGATTCAGTGGATTTCCCGAGTCTGGCTTATGAGTGGTGATCAGGATCGTGAGCATCAAAGCCATGAAGGCCGCCATTGCCCCGGCTGAACCTATCACCCATTTGGCGATATACCACGGCCCGCTTTTATGGCGGGGCAATGCTTTGCACGCGAACGCCCGGCGACAACTGGCGACCAGGCAGCCCGATTGGCGCGGGCAAACCAACGTTTGCGGATAGCTTTCGTGCAACGACTGGACAAAGGCATACAGTCGGTTCACGTTGGCCTGCAACGTATGCTCGTTGACGAACCGCGCCGGCGGCTTATTGCGTGAGGGACTGCGCGTCGGGGATGGATACATCGCAGGCGCAGCGCTACTGGGAGCCACGACTGACTGCGGATACATCGCCTGGACAGGCGGGGCAGGGGCAGCTGCGGGCATCTGCTTGGCGCCGATGATCTGGCCCTTGCTATCGAAGGCCACAGCGCGATGGCAAAACGGGCAGGTGGTTCGCGGCTCTCCGTTGATGAGAAACTGCGTAATGAGCTGACCACAGACACAAGCTACGCGCGCCATCGCCAACCCTCGCACCGCCAGGCACCCCGTCACAACGAGGGGTATTATCAGCGCGCCTCGCACCCCAACACAAGCGCCGCCAGCGACTTTTGCGCGAGGTGCCAAGGCGAAGCTTTTTGAGGCTCGATTAGCGACTTGGCGTCATTCGGGCTCCTCAAGTCCAAATCCCGACAACTTGAAGTACGTGTCCCCTGGAGGAGCTTCTTTCACGATCTTGGTTACATGCCCCTGCTGGCCGAATCCCAAGGCCTGCTCGCTCTTGCGGCTCCACCTCGCCGTCTTGATCAGAGGTACGTTGTCCACCAGCCCTTCATAGGTGAACGTCGCCTCGATCGGATCGTTCCGTCCGGCCGAATACTCGACACAGGCCCAACGGTGCTCGGCGTCGAACACGAAGATCGCGGGCACCTTCGTCACTGCTTTGCCTGGCGGCGATGTTTGCCACTCAAACTCCACTTTCGTGAGCACGGCTTTGTTGCGACGGACCGATTCGTGGCGGACATAAGTAATCACGTCCCGGCGGATAAATTCCGCGATCGTCACTTCGCGAAAGCAGTACGGTGCGAACACCGTCGGCACAAACAGGCGCATCGATTCCCGGATCTCGTCGGGAGCCTTGTCCACCGTGTCGAGCGTGTAGGTCAGATCGGCAGGCTCGAAATAAACGCGAAACGACTCCTTCGGCGTCGCCACGCGAATCAAGGTCCGTCCCACATCGGGGTCGTTAACGTCCAGGCGAGTCGAACCCTCGTGAGCCCAATACTCGAACGGCGCGATATGGTCGGCTTTCGCTAGATTGCTGGACTTCGACTTGCCTTGAATATGCAGCGAACCATACACCTTCTGGATCGCCAAGGCGGCAGGCTCATAAATCTTCAAAAACTCGGCTTTGGAACTGAAATCCGCCCCGGCGAGTTGCGCAGCGCTCAGCAGCCACAGCCCTGCGAGGAGTAACGTGATCCCTGCAAGTCGTTGCCGCATGATAGCCGTCTCCGAAAGAGCGAGTTCGCACTATCTTGCTGACGCCAGCGGGCCGACTTCTTACGAGCGCAGTTCCGCGGGCATCCGTAGTAGCGACAGACCTTTGCAGACGAAAGGTTGAATCTACAATAACAGCATGTATGCAGATCCGCTTGCGCGACGCTTCTACAACCGTAACGTCGCTTTGGTCAGCCGACAGTTGCTGGGCAGACATCTGATTCACGAATCGCCGGAAGGGACGACGGTGGGACGCATCGTCGAGGTGGAGGCCTATCTGCCCGAAGGTGATCCGGCCTGCCACGGGGCGAAGGGGCAAACCCGCCGCAACCAGTCGATCTTCGGCCCGCCAGGGCATGCGTACGTCTACGCGATTCACTCGCGCTGGTGTCTCAATGCGGTCGCCGAACCGGAACAAGTCGGCTGCGCGGCATTGATTCGCGCAGTCGAACCGCTCGAAGGAATCGAGCTGATGCAAGCGCGCCGCCAGCGCGAAAAGCTCTTGGAACTCGCGCGCGGGCCAGGGCGGCTCTGCCAGGCGTTCGGCATCGCCAAGCCACTCGACGGCTGGGATCTCACGCTCGGCGAGAAGCTATGGATCGCCGCCACGCCGCGCCCGCTCGCCAAGAGTGAAGTCGTCTCCGTCTCGCCGCGCATCGGCGTCACCAGCGCTCACGAACTCCTCCTCCGCTTCTTCCTCGCCGGCAACCGCTGGGTCAGCGGCAAACGTTTTACAACCTAACGCTCCCGCAATCTTCTCTTCACTAGCCCGACGCGCCAGCGAGGGAGGAGGTATGCCAGCAGCAACAGTCGCCGCGCGTACCTATCCGGTGAGAACGCGATAAGATCCAACGGAACCCTCGGCGACCATCGGGTTCCGACATACCTCTTCCCTCGCTGGCGCGTCGGGCTAGTAGTGGCAGATACGCTGCTGGCGATCACGGCCGCTTTAGCTCGAGTCTTAAGTAGGCGATCGTTCCGCCGATCGCTAACAGCAGAACGATGACGACTCCCGCGAAGCGCGCCCAGCGCTGGTTGTGATGGTCCAGCATCTCTTGGAAATTCGTGCCGTTGTACTCGCCTGGCTTGATGAGCCGCTTGCCGCCATCGGAGCCTACCAGGTAGTCGCCCTCTTTCGAGTAGTCGGTCATCCAAGAGTTGGGAGGCGCCTCTAAGGTGAAGACAGCATCTTCGATCGGTTGGTTTTCCGTTAACGAAACAACGGTCTCCGTATACACCGTGCGCGGGATGTCGCCGCCATGCAATGTCGTCTTCCAGGCGGAAGGCTGCCACTTTCCATCGACTTCTTGGTACTCGACTTCCGCGCTGACCTTTAAGTCGGCTTCCCGATACTCGTAGTACCTGACAGGAATCAAGTCCCGCGACGGGTCCACCCAAATCTGCTTGTCTCCAAACCGCGCGATCAGATGCCGCCGTCCATCCAGCGTCGTCTCCTCGACACGCGGATCAGCGAGGTCCGCTTTACAGACGCCCAGATCTGGGTCGAGCGGCCAAAAGGCAAGGCGCATCGGCACGAAGCGAAGCTGGCGAAAGCGGCTCTGTGTTCGTGTTGCACCTTCGGACAAATGCGGAAAGCCATTGGGGCCCCGAGTAAACATCGTTTTCTCGCCCGATCCGTCATCGGCGATGATGAGCGTGGTCGGGTACATGGCTTGGTCTGTTTCCGACCACTGCAGTTGGTTCAGTTCCAGCCGCTTGCGCCCCGTCGACTCGAAAAACACTTTTCCGGAGGAATCAAAGATTCGGTCCTCACCATGAGCGATCGAGTCAATCTTCGACCAGAATCCCTCGCCTTGCCATTGCACCTGCAACGTCGTCAGCGATTGACTCCGTACACTAAGCGAGCGAACGACGTCCTCAATCGTTTCTGCATTCGCCATTTCTGCAGCCAAGATCGACAATGCCGACACCACGCATATGACGATGCGAAATCGAGGCGTCATTGGTCGGCCCCTGTAGGCGGTACTGAGAACGGTTAGCTGGCTCAGCAAAAGTGAAACGCAGTGATGGTCATCCGGTTTTGCTGAGCGAACTCGGAATCTCAGATAATCGACCACTACTATTTCCGCGTATCGCGCTTACTGCAAGATTGTCCCGCCCGATCATCTTCGCGTACACGAAGTCCTGAAACAAGCAAATCGAAAAAACTCTTCCTGCAGGACGAAACGTTCTGTATCCCGAAGAGATGCCTGGTCGGAGCGAAGAAGATGGAGAACCAGACGCGGCGGTTCAGCACGCTGGCGCGTCTCTTCACTAGCCCGACGCGCCAGCGAGGGAGGAGGTATGCCGGAACCCGATTGTCGCCATGAGTTCCGCTCGTCCGTATGGCATTCTGACCGAACAGATACTCGCAACCTGACTCTCTCGACATTCCCCTAACGGCCCATTCCTCAACCGCTTCACGTCGCTAAATGCGCAAGAATTATGTGAGCGGCACAGGCTACAGGAATTGTGCACACCATCGCGCTCGGCGGTGCGATAGGGGCCTCTCGCGCCACCACTGCAACAACGACTACTAGGTTTGGTACCCAGGTAAACAACGTCTTCTCTCACTGGTATCCTACCAGATGGGGTGGATCGAGAACCATTTAGAACGGCAATTATGTTTCGCCCCTACACCACGCCCTCACAGATCCATACGCCTATCAATTTCTCCTCCGCTACCATAAGGCTTCCTACCCAATGTCTTCATGGCCCCTTCAACGGCTATTTCGAGTTCCCTATGTATACTGGGGGCTAGGTGGTGGGAGTGCCTACGGCGCGGCGAGCGCGGTTACACACCAAAAAAGTGACAGCTTCCTTCACGGTAGAAAGCTTGTGCGCCCTTGTGGGCAGGAACTGACACTATGTCATACCTTGAATTGTGCCCTCTATTCCAACCTCATGAGGCTGCTGTTCTCGAGTCACTAGGGGCGCAACTAGATTCAGATACAGCAGGAAAGCTTCGGCACCAGATATCTGAAATCAACTTTATACAGCGGCATTCAGGCGGCCGCGAAGTCAATCTATACAGACGAAACTGGCTCGGGCAGATAAATACAACCAAATCGCCGTTCATCAACAGTTCTGATGAATACCTTCTTGGGCGGTCTGAGAATCCTCACCAGTCGTTGCTTTGCGACATCTGGGTTGTCCGAGGAGCCGTGTTCTCTCTGCTATTTGGTCACCTATCCAAAGAACTTGCAGCCACAGCGGACACTACTTTTACTTGCAAGTTACTAACAGATCCTTGCAACATTAGTAGCGGGCCGCACTATACGGTGCTTCACGACGATAGTGAACTTAACGCCTTATTTGAAACGGAAACCCAACGGGGGGACAGCAGTGCGTCCGAGAAGCTGACATCTGTTTATTCAATATTCCTTCCCCGTGACTATTTGCAGCTCGCCTCTCAGGTCGGACCGTTTCAGTATAAGAGTTGGCGGATTCATGGGCTTCTGATAAGCGAAGCACTGACTGAAGACGATACCTTCTATGTTGTTGGCGAGTCTTTGGAAGGAGTAAAACTTTGCGCGCGAAACATCAGTGATTCTGACTTCGAGTACTTTCTTGTGCTAGTCGACGGCAATATGATCCAGGCTGGTAACAACTTTAGAGCGGCATTGGAATCTGCAATGGAATTCACGGCAGGATGAGTGTGCCCCTTACGATAATCTTTGCGCACTCTGGCGCTGAAACAATTAGAGGAATGACCTCTTCCTGTAGGCGAACGAAGCCATGCGCAAGAATTACGCGAGGGGCACAACGATGATTTGGTTGCCGCCGTAAGCAAAGAATCGCTGGCTATCGAAATCGAGATCACCATCGGCATGGACCGGGCTGCGGACCCAGCGATTGAAGAGGTCATAGGTTTGCTCGACCTTCTTCACGACATTGGCGCTGCCGTCCTTGAAAGTCATGCTCATCAAGCGATTGCGATGATCCCAGGCATACTCTTCGCGTTCACCAGTAGCAATGTTTTCCTTGGAAGTCAGGTTCCCTTCGGCATCGTTCTCATAGTCGTACGTGCCATCGGAGGTAACGCGGTTGTTCGCGCCGACGACATAGCCGGACATGATGCGGTTGCCGTTGTCGTCGTCCCGCGCACTTCAACACTGTCGGGACGACAGTGCCATCCGGCCGGCCTTGCCACGGCCGCCTGAAAAGGGTTAACGGCTTAGAGTGCCACCCGGCTGCAACTCACCTAAAACAATCTTGAATGACCCCGTTTCCGTTTCCAAAACGGTGGCTAGGGTGCAGTTTCGTTAGTATCAGGATTCTCAGACTTTTTGCTTCCACGCGGCTTTAGCCCGAGCGCCCATTCGTCCATTTTTTCAGCGCTCACTCGAGTTGCTGGCGGATCACCGCCCCGTTCGTCTAAAACTCTAACCGTAAGCTCATCGCCTATTTCCAATTGCGGGACAGACCATTCAACATGATCGTCTCCTTCCATACCCGTAACCGTTAAAATGACAGTTCCAGTCTCGTCACCGATCCAGAATAGGTTCACCCCGCGGGCGCTGGCCTTGGCCAGATTTACTCGACAAACGGTTTCTCTGTTCACACTGATTTCAAATATTGACATTCGTATTTCCTTCCTAGCAGCAGCCGGCACTGGCTTTGTCTAAATTCATTCATTGCTAATGTGCCCCTCACGATAATCTTTGCGCACTCTGGCGCTGAAACAAGTAGAGGAATGACCTCTTCCTGTAGGCGAACGAAGCCATGCATCCGCAGGAGAGGATGCAGTGAAAGGCAGAGAATTAAAAGCCGGACGTGGCGGCGGGACGCGATGGCGCCAGCGAGGGAAGAAGGCTGCCAGGAGTAGCGGTCGCAACGAGTTTCGATCCGGCACGAACGCCGTGCAAGCCACACTCTCCAGCGGACCCCACGACGATGGCTAGGTTCCGGCATGACGCTTCCCTCGCTCGCGCTTCGGGCTAGTAGCGGGACCAGGCACCTAACAAGCAAGCTCCACGGAAAGATGCACCGAAAATGCTGCGACGTTATATTCCGTAGCGAGGATCACTGGGATCACGAAGTATTGCCATTAAAATCAGGCTTCGAGCATCTCAAATATTTGGCATGTCTCTCGGCAATCCAGTAGCGCACCTATGACAGTGGCTCGCAGTTTCCCGGCGATCGTAATTGTCCTGCTGATTGTCTCATTACTTCTGGGATGCGCGTACGTTGCCGGCTACTTCATGCTGCTCGATCCGGTGGAAATGCGATCCTCGTTTTCGCCGGAGATCGACGTCATCTACAGGCTCGAATACTACAACGCAGGTTCGCACTCTGGACTTGCAGAAGGCTTCTTCCGGCCAATCCATCGAGTCGACAGGTTCATTCGCTACCGCTACTGGCATGAGGATGTGAGTCCCTCGCCGCAAGTTTCGATCCGGCGCGAAGGCAGTAAGAAATGCGCCGCATGCTCCAGCGGAACCCGCGGCGACCAGAGAGTTCTTACTTAACTCTTCCCTCGCTCGCGCTGCGGGCTAGTAAAGGCGTTCGCAAGGGACGTGCGTGGGCGAGTTGGGGACTAGCTGGCGACGCGGCGGGGGAGGGTGAAGGAGTAGAGGATCACGACGGCGCCGGAAGACATCAGGCTCCAAGGAGCCCACTCAGGCGGTGTGAACTCTTTGGCGGCGGGTTGCTGCTGGCCGGTCAGGTAACCGGTGAAGTCCTGCGGCGTGGCCGGCTTCGCGGGACCGGCTAGTACCGCCTTCTCGATCACCAGGCATTCCGCGCCCCAGATGCACATCGAGATTCCCAGCGCTAGAAAAAAGGACCGCCACATCGCTCCGCTCCTCGCATGCGTCACTGCATTTCCCAATGGCGCTTATCGGCCGCGCCCGACGGCCCGGGTGAGCGCCGCGGCCCTCGCCCGCAGGCTGCGCATAATCGGTTTCTGCGGAGCGCCTGACGGTCGCCTGGCAATAGTCGCATTTCGCTTCGCAATATCCGCGGATTTTGCTACTTTCGTGCAGCGAAAGGCGACTTTCACGCAACCTCTGCAGAGCAAAACGCGACATTTGGGGGGAGTCGAAGTTACTGGTGGGCCGACAAATTTTTAGCGGACGGTGGTGGGGTATTTTTGCCTCACCGGCTGCGGTTTAGTTATGATGATGCCAACATGACACGGAGCCGAATCATCGCGTGGACGGGCATTGCATGGCTATGCTGTGCTGCGCTCGCCTATGCTGAGTCACCCCGGCCCGAAGACCTGTTGCAGCAGCAATTCGAACTGCAACGCCTGCCATCCAGCAATATCTGGGCGGTGCGGCTGGAAATTGAACTGCGGACGCATTGGGCCGAGCTGCCGCGGCATCGCGAAGCGATCGCGTTGCTCGACCAGGGGCTGACCGAGCAGGTCCAAGTCACTCGCCGGGCGTGGCTGCAGGCCGAACGTAACGAAAAGACGCTGCGCGTCGCCATTGCGGCACTCGAACCAAGCAACCGCGAACGAGCCCGCCTCGAAGGCCAATTGGCGATTATTCGCCGCGGCCTCACCCCGCCCGAACGTCTCGGCGATCGCGAAGATGTGCGGCGTCTGCTAATCGCCTTGGCCGAACAGCGCAATGCTTTGTGGCTCACCGCGCAGGCGATTCGCCAGAAAACACCGCTTTTAGCGGAAGCTTACGACAAACTGGCCGAGCAGCCCGAAGTGGCCGCGCTGCTGCGCAAGATCGGCGGCAGCCATCGCTTGGGTCCGGCGCGCAACTATGCCGACGATTTAAAACGCCTGGAACAGGGCGAACAGCCATTTCTTACCGAATGGCTGCCGCTGTTCATGAGCGGATCACGGCTCCGCTTCACCGCTTTGGCCAACGAATCGACGCCGATCACCTTCACCTGGACCTCCAGCCCCGAGCCGTCGTTCATCACGGCCACGCAGGCGGAATCGCTGGGCATCGAATTCGACGCGAAAGACGATCAGGAAGAGATCGTGCTCGAGAAACGCACCTTCCGCACACGCCAAGGCGTGATCCCCCGTCTTCGACTAGGCAAGTACGAATTGCACGCTGTCAAAGTGCTGATCCTACCCCCCGAAGCCGAGTTCGCCGGCGCACGCCTCAGTCCCGTCGCTCTCGCGGGCTATAGCGCAGAGGCCCAACCCAATCGTTTGCGGTTGGTGATGACTCCGCAAGTCAGCCGCACCCCTTCGCCGTGACTTAAGGTGTTTTATTGGCCATTAAGCGGCATCTAACAGGGGCCATATGA
>JAEZGD010000426.1 GCA_023417165.1 Planctomycetota bacterium | reverse complement strand
TCGACTAACATCGCGCCGCCGTGGACGTCTTCGACGATGTGCTTGGCGAGCGGCAGACCGAGGCCCGTGCCTTGCGCCATTTGGCTATCTTTTTTGACCCGATAAAACTTCTCGAACACCTTGGTGGCGTCCTCTTGCGAGAGCCCCACGCCGGTATCCGCCACTTCAAACAGCACCTGGTTGTCTTCCATGCGCGTGCGCAGCGTGACGCGGCCCCCGACGGGTGTGTACTTCACGGCGTTCGAAAGCAGGTTGATGACCGCCTGGAGGATCATGTCGCGATCGGCAAAGACTTCCAGATACATGGGGCTAAGGTCGCGCACCAATTCGATCTGCTTGGCTTCAGCGGCCGGCGCGACCACGTTGAGCGCATCTTCCATCAGTTCGTTGAGCGAACGCGATTGCTTGCTGACGTCCACCACGCCCGATTCCATACGCGCCAAGTTCAGCAGGTTCTCGACCAGGCGTTGCAAGCGATCGGCCTGCGTGCTGATAACGCCCAGGAATTCCTCGCGCGTCGCTTCGTCCTCGACTTCGCCATCGGCAAGCAACTCGACATAGGCCTTGATGCCCGACAGCGGCGCTTTCATCTCGTGGCTGACGGCCGAGACGAATTCCGCGTTGCGTTTTTGGATCTGCTTGATTTGTCCGATATCGTGCAACACCGCGACCGCGCCATGCGGCGCCGTGCGATTGGCACTGTCGATCGTCAGGCTGCGGCAAGTAACGCGAAACGATTGTTCTTGGCCTTGCGCGTCTTTGATCGTCAATTCGCTGGTGCGCAACGCGGGCGCTTTGCGGCGGCGCGTATCGCGCAGCAATTCGATCAAGCGTTCGCAGTGAATCAGGTTCTCAAGCGCGCGTTTCTCGGTCGACTGGGTCGAGAAGTTCAGTGTCTGCTCGGCACTGGCATTGGCCAGCAGCAGTTCGTCGTATTGATCGACGGCCAGGACCGGGTCTTGCAAACTGGCGAGAATGTCGGCGAGTTGCTTGCGTTCGGCCGTCATGCGTTGCGAGCGAATCTCCGCCCGCGCGCGAGCGTGCTCGGCTTCCAGCAGGCGGCTAGCCTGGTCGACGATCTGGTCGCGAATGCGTCGTAACACACCGCTCCAGGGATGATTGGCAGGCAGCGACAGGGTGGGCAGGTTGGCTTCGTCGGTCAGCGCCGCAATGTCACAGCGCGCGAGTTCTTCAAAGACCTGTCGCGCCCTCGCTTCGGTGTGCAGCGATTGCAGATAACTCCACGCGCCGAGGGGTACTGCTACCGCGGCAATCAGGGCAATTCCGCCCAGGCGTAACAGCCACGATCCTGCCGCCAACTGCGGCGCAAAGACCAAGGATGCGATCGCCAGCAACGCCAGCGTCGTACACAGGCCCAGCAAGATGTGAGTGAAAGTGGAGGGACGATTCATTACAACTTCAGCCAGCGAGTTCCTTGCACGCAATGCGGCTGTGCAATAGCGGGCGCAATGCCTCGCTATGAGACACAGCCACTGCAAACCTAGGTCAAGCCGTGCAAGATGTCCAAAACGCCCAGCGAAGGGCGGTTTACCGTCAGCGGCGACGGCGGCGCGGCACGATTGATACGATCGTTAAAGAAAGAAGGCGCGCGGGCGGGAGCCTCCCTGCCCTGTGGGGACGCGCTGGCGCAATCGGCAGCGAGACTGCTATAACGCGATTATTCGACGCGCGCCACAACGGGAGCCGGCGCTGCCGAATGTTCCGGTTGTGCGCACAGTTGGTACAGCATGTTGTCTGGCGCCAGCGTCGCCGCCTTGGCTAAATGCTCTTGCGCTTCCGTGTCGCGCTGTTGCGAGTGCAGCAATAGCCCCAGCGAATGATGCGTCTGTGCGTCTTCAGGTGCGATCTTAAGCAGTTCGCGCAGCTCCGTCTCCGCCTTGGTCGTATCGCCCCGTTCGAGCGCCAAATCGGCCAAGGCCTGGCGGGCTTCGAGGTGCTTGGGATTTCGCCCCACCAGGGCGCGCAACTCTGCCTCGCAGGTAAAGGTATCGCCGGCTTTCCAGCGATCCATGGCGGCCAGGTATTGGGCCGAGTCGCGGTGCTGTTCGAACTGTTTCATCGCCTGATCGCGTCGCGTGCCGCGCAGCGGAGCGACATCGGCGCCGGTCGACTTCTGCCAAGGTTTGGGCAGCGCGCAGCCGCTCGCGACGACCGCCAGACAGAGCAACCAATGGCAAGACAAGATGCGACGTGAATCCATCATGGGGCCAGTTTTCGCAGCGGAGGCGGACCAGGATTGAGATCGATCGAACTGCCGGGCACGCCGGGCTCATATTCATTGAGCGGCGGCACTTCCGGCGGAATACCAGGCGACCAGGGATAGCCCTGCTTCGTGTAATTGCGATGCGGATGCTCGCCGGGACGCAGGCCATCCTTCAGGTAGTAATGCAGATTGTTGTCGTGCTCCGGCATGGTGCCAGCGGCCTGCGATCGCAGGTTGGATGCTTCCAGGCTTTGCGGAGCAAAGTGCACTGCCAGGTTGCTATAGCGCAGGGCCGTGTGGCTATCGCCAGCATTCCAGGCGGCATAGGCC
>JAEZGD010000496.1 GCA_023417165.1 Planctomycetota bacterium | reverse complement strand
GTACTACATCATGAACTGGGAGTGGCTGCGCCCCGCCGAGGGTTCGTTCGCCGCTTCGCTCAAGCGTCTGCCTCCGGTGGTGGCGATCAACCGTGTGGCCAACCAGATGGGTCTGGGTTGGCTTGCCAGTTTTGTGGGCGAGTTACTGTTGCTGGTGGGACTGATCCTGTCGGTGCCGCTGATGTTCTTTAGTTACCTGACTCCGTACCGGCTGTCGTACAACAAGTTTTTCATCGACGAGGTCTATGAGGCGTTGTTCGTCTGGCCGCTGAAGATCGTTGCCAAGATCTCGTATTTGTTCGATCGCTGGATCATCGACGGCGCTGTGAACTTGATGGGACGCATTCCGGTCGCGGCCGGCAACTTGATGCGTTCGATGCAGTTCGGGCTGTTGTCGTTCTATGCACTGGCGATGGTGCTGGGAGCGATCGTGCTGCTGGCGGCCCAAATGTTGTGGGCCCGGTAAGGCCCGCCCCTGGCAGCGCCGTGACGACAAGCATTCGGAACTACGCAGACACAAGATACTGACTATGGAAAACCTTCCTTCACTGTTGATCGCCACGCTAGTCGCGCCCCTGATCGGCGCGATCGCGATCAGCCTGACGAGCCGCTTGGGACGCAACGCGGCGCGCTGGCTGGCGCTGGCGACCACGCTCGTCACGCTCGCGCTGGCCGCGGTGGTCGTCATGAACTTTCCGGCCGATGGTCAGACCGGTGCGGGCTTCGCCGTGACCGACGTGGCGTGGCTCTCGCCTGAGACGGGCCTCGATATTCGCTTCAGCGTCGGCTTGGACGGCCTGGGCGTGTACCTGTTCGGTCTGTCGGCGCTCTTGATGGTCACTTCGGTGCTGGTCAGTTGGGAAGCGATCAAGGATCGCGCGCCACTGTTCTACATCATGCTGTTGCTGCTCGAGTTCGGCTGCTTGGGCGTGTTCGCCGCGCGCGACATCATGCTGTTTTATGTGTTCTTCGAGTTCACGCTGATTCCGCTGTTCTTCCTGATTGGCATCTGGGGTAGCGAAGACCGTCGCTATGCGGCGATCAAGTTCTTCCTGTTCACGCTCGCTGGCAGCTTGCTGACGTTCCTGGGTTTGCTGGCCATTGTGATTTGGCATGCTCAGCAAACTGGTCAACAGTATTTGACGTTCTCGATTCCGGAATTGACGACCTATCTGCAACAGAATCCGCTGCCGGCCACGATGCAGTTGTGGGTCTTCCTAGCCCTGTTCGCTGGCTTTGCGATCAAGGTGCCGTTGTTCCCCCTGCACACCTGGTTGCCGCTGGCGCACGTGCAAGCTCCGACCGCCGGCTCGGTGGTGTTGGCTGGCGTGCTCTTGAAGATTGGCACCTATGGTTTTGCGCGTTTCAGCATTCCGATGCTGCCGCAAGCGACGGTGGAGTGCATGCCCTGGATCTTGTGGTTGTCGGTGATCGGCATTATCTATGGCGCGCTGGTGGCGCTGGCCCAAGGCGATATGAAGCGTTTGATCGCGTATTCCAGCGTGAGCCACTTGGGCTACACAATGCTGGGCATGTTCGCGCTGAACACGATCGGCTTTCATGGCGGCACGCTGCAAATGATCAACCACGGCCTGTCGACGGGCGGTTTGTTCGCCGTCATCGGCATGCTGTACGAGCGATATCACACCCGCGAAATCGCCAAGCTTGGCGGCATCGCCCGGCGATTGCCAATCCTGGCGTTCTTCATGGTGGTGTTTACGTTCTCGAGCATCGGCCTGCCGGGCCTCAACGGCTTCGTCGGCGAAATCCTGGTGCTGCTGGGCATGTTCCAGCGCGCCTTCGCCGAAACGCCCACGTCGCTGTTGCCGCAGTATCACGTGATCGCCATCCTGGCTATTTCCGGTTTGGTGCTGGGTGCCTGGTACATGCTGTACCTGGTGCAACGGGTGTTCTTCGGCCCGCTGAAGGAACCGCACCACGAAGGCGAGCATCACGAAGTCCACGATTTGAACCTACGCGAGATCCTGGCGCTTGTGCCGCTGTGCGTCTTTATGCTGTGGATTGGTTTGACGCCTGATGTCTTCCGGCAACGCATGGAACCGACGTTGACGTCGATCACCGCGGCGACTGCCAAGCCGTTCCAAGATCGTTACGAAACCCAAAGCATTGCTTCGCCTGCACGCGCGACCGACGGAGAGTTACTCAGTGTTCGTTGAAACCTCTACCCTGTGGTTGCTGCTGCCCGAGATCATCTTGGTGCTGATGGCCGCGTGGATGTTCGTGGGCGGTACGTTCGCCGAAGGGCGCACGTTCTGGTCGACCTTTGCGCTGCTTAGTTATCTGGTGGCGGGGCTGGCACTGTATAACGTCGGCCAGCAATACGATCCCGCAGCCCTGCGCGGACCGAGTGGGCCCTTCGCGGTCGATGGCCTAGGCAACCTGATGCGTTGGCTGGCGCTGGTGACGGGCATTGCCAGCACGCTGATGACGACACACCTGCTGCGCAAGCAAGCCGCTTGTGAACTGCTGGGGTTGATCATGCTGGCGGTGGCAGGCGTGATGATCGCCTCGCAAGCAACCGATCTGGTGATGCTGTTCTTGGGCCTGGAGCTGATTTCGATTCCGACCTACGTGCTGCTGTTCATTGGTCGCCCGGGGCGCGAAGGCGCCGAATCGACGGCCAAGTACTTTTATCTCAGCGTGCTGTCGTCGGCCATGTTGCTGTACGGCTTTAGCTTCCTGTATGGCATGACTGGCACGACCACGATGTTTGGCAACGATGTTGTGCCAGGCATCCGCGATCAGTTGCTGCAAGGTCTGGCCGAGCAAGACCCGCTCATGAGCCTGGCGCCCGTGGCGCTCGTGCTGATTTTCGCTGGGCTGGGTTTTAAGATGGCGGCCGTGCCGTTCCATTTTTATGCCCCCGACGTGTACGAAGGCACGACCAACGTGAATGCGGGGCTCTTGGCGGTGCTGCCGAAGATTGGCGGCGCGGCGGCCTTGGTCCGTTTGCTTGTGATTGCGTTGCCGCCGCAGTTCGCGGAGTTCGCCTGGCAATTTGCCCTCGTGATTGCCGTGCTGACGATGACGATCGGTAACGTCTGTGCGTTGTGGCAAAACAACCTGCGCCGCATGATGGGCTATTCGTCGATCGCGCACGCCGGTTACATGCTAATTGGTCTGACGGTCGCCTTGGCAGTGCAAAGTCTGGCGGGGCAAGACACGCAGCTCAGCTATGGTGGCATCGCGGCCATGCTGTTTTATCTGATTGTGTATGCGTTTGGCTCGTTGGGCACCTTTGCGGTGCTGGCTCATCTGAGCACGGAGTCGCGCGAGTTCAATACGGTTGACGAGTTGGCCGGCCTGAATAAGGCCCATCCGACCGCTGCCGCTTTGATGGCGGTGTTCATGTTCTCGCTGGCAGGCATTCCGCCGCTGGCTGGCTTCTGGGGCAAGCTGACGCTGTTTACCAG
>JAEZGD010000437.1 GCA_023417165.1 Planctomycetota bacterium | reverse complement strand
TCGCATGGGAGGGACCGGCCTTTTCGCTGCCGGCCAGCGGGTGACTGCCGAGAAAGACCGCTCGATTAGGCAGTGGGTCGGCCAATTCGGCGACAATTTGCTGCTTCGTGCTCCCCGCATCGGTGATCAGCACGCCAGCAGGCGCATGCTGGGCGACTTCGCGGGCCTGGGATGCAATTCTCTCGACGGGCGTACAAAGCACGACCAGTTGCGCATCACGCACGCCAGCGGCCAGACTGGTCGCGATTTCGTCGATTGCGCCGCGCGCTTGCGCCGTTTCGAGGGTCGACCGCGTACGGCCGATGCCGACCACGCGCGCAGCCAGCTTGCGCTCGCGCACCGCCAGCCCAATCGAGGCCCCAATCAGCCCCACTCCCACGATGGCAATAGTGTCGTACTGCGGCATCGCTGGAGTATAAAGGAGGGAGCGAACAGTCGGGAGTAGGGAACCGTTTCCTGGCCCGCGAGTGCGTTTCTCCTCTTCAGGCGCTGTCATGATCTCGACCAAACGTCTTGCGGAATTCTGCCGCCGCGCGGCGATGAGTTTGCATGCCGGACTGGACGTGCGCCAGGTCTTTCAGCGCGAGGCTAACATCGGCCCATCATCGCAGCGGCAGCGCATGGCGGATGTTTCGCGGCGGGTCGATGACGGCGAAGCGCTCGGCGACGCGATTGCCGCTCAGAAGTACTTCCCGCCGCTCACACTGGAACTGATTAACGTCGGCGAGCAGACCGGCAAGCTCGAACGCGTGCTGAAACAACTGGCCGAACATTACGAAAACCTGCTGAGCCTGCGGCGCGTGTTCCTCTCAGGCATGGCGTGGCCGGCGCTGCAACTGTTGATTTCGATCGTGGTCATCGGCGCGCTGATCACCGTGCTAGGCGTGATTGCCGATAGCAACGGCGGTGAAGGGTTCGACATGCTGGGCATCGGCATTGGTGCGCGCGGTCTGTGGAATTTTCTGAATATCCTGGTCTTTCTCGGCCTCATCATTGTGACGCCGCTGGTGCTGATTCAACGTGGCTTTTTGTGGACCGAGCCGTTAATGAGAATCCTGCTGCGCGTGCCGTTGATTGGACCTTGCCTGCAATGCCTGGCGATGTCGCGGGTGTCGTGGGCGTTGTCGATGGCGATCGACGCAGGTATGTCAGCCAGCCATTCGGTCGATCTGGCCCTGCGAGCGTCGCAGAACGCCTATTACGCCGCCGCCTGGCCGACGGTCGAAAAGGTAATGCAGCGCCGCGGCACGATGGCCGACGCCCTGCGCGCCAGCGACCGCTTTCCCGAAGAGTTCTTGATGGTGCTGGAGACCGGCGAACTCTCAGGCATGGTCAGCGAAGCCCTTGACCGCCATGCCGAGGACCTGCGCAGCCGCGCTCAAATGCTGCTGAAAACGCTGACCGTTGTGGCCGGCATGCTTTGCTCGCTGCTGGTCATGGGCCTGATCGCCATGGTCGTGCTGCGGATGGGCATGAGCTACGTTAACTTGCTCAACAACGCCGGGAACTTTTAAGCTTGGCGATCTTATGTTCACGGTGCCGCATGCCGCGCCGTCCCCTGCCCTGCCTAGGCCAGGATATCTTTCACCACCACACCTTCGACGTCAGTCAGGCGGAAGTCGCGACCTTGGAAGCGATAGGTCAGCCGCTCGTGGTCGATGCCTAGCTGATGCAGGATCGTGGCGTTCAGGTCGTGAATGTGGACCGGCTTTTCGGTGATGTTGTAGCTGAAGTCGTCGGTCTCGCCGTAAACGACGCCAGGCTTAATACCGCCGCCAGCCAACCACATGGTGAAGTTGCGCGGGTGGTGATCGCGACCGTAGTTGTCCTTCGTCAGCGTGCCTTGGCTATACACGGTGCGACCGAATTCACCGCCCCAGACGACCAGCGTGTCGTCCAACATGCCGCGTTGCTTAAGGTCCTTCAGCAGCGCCGCGGTTGGTTGATCCATGGCTTTGCACAGGTTGGGAATTTGCTTCGGCAAGTTGCCGTGATGGTCCCAACCGCGCAGGAAGACTTGCGTGAAGCGGACGCCGCGCTCCGCCAGCCGCCGGGCGAGTAAGCAGTTGTACGCATAAGTGCCGGGCTCTTTGACTTCCGGGCCGTACATGTCGAGTGTCGCCTGCGACTCTTGAGACATGTCGATCAGATCGGGCACCGACGATTGCATGCGGAAAGCCATCTCGTACTGTGCGATGCGCGAGACGATCTCGGGATCGCCGACGTCTTTGTGCTTTTCCTGATTGAGCGTCGCTAGTGAATCGAGCATGCGCCGCCGCGCAGCACCGTCGACGCCTGGCGGATTCGACAGGTACAGCACCGGATCGCCACTGCTTCGCAGCGCCACGCCTTGATGCTTGGTCGGCAAGAAGGCAGAGCCCCACAAGCGCGAAAACAACGCTTGCGTTTGCGATCCGCTGGCAATCCGCGAGGTCAGCACGACATACGCGGGCAAGTCTTGATTGACACTGCCCAGGCCATAGCTGAGCCAAGCTCCGATCGAAGGCCGACCGGGAATCTGGCTGCCGGTTTGAATGTACGTAATGGCCGGATCGTGGTTGATCGCCTCGGTGTGCATCGACTTGATGATGCAGATATCGTCGACCACCTTGGCCATCTCAGGCAACAGCTCGCTGACCCAGGCTCCGTGCTGGCCGTGCTGGGCGAACTTGAACATCGTCGGGGCGCAGGGGAACCGCGACTGGCCCGAAGTCATTGTCGTAATGCGCTGGCCGTTACGAACTTCGGACGGCAGTTCTTTATCATAGAACTCGGTCAGCTTGGGCTTATAGTCGAACATGTCGAGCTGCGACGGCCCATCCGCCATGAAGAGCGAGATGACTCGCTTGGCCTTGGCGGGCACATGCAGCTTTTCGAGCGCGCCGTAGCTTTCCTTTTCCGGAGCGGCGGCCACGTCTCCTGCTAACAATTGCGGATTGAGCAACGACGCCAGCGCCGTAGCGCCCATTCCGGTCGCGGCCTTGCCGAGCAAGTAACGACGCGTGCAAGCCAGCGTGTGTTGTTGAAAAGCATTCATGATGGGAACTTTCCACTAAGCGTTCGAGGCTCTGGTCCGACGGCTGGCATTATTCCTTGGTCACAGTCTCATCCAGATTCAGAATCACGTTGGCCACCAGCGTCCATGCGGCATGTTCGGCCACGTCGAGCGTTTCGTTGCGCTTCGATTCGCCGATTGTGAGAAACTGAGCGGCAGCGTCGCGATTCGCCTGATATTCGGCGAGTTGGCTTTCATAAAGCTTGAGCAGAACGCCCGCTTCGTGCTCGGCTGGCAAACGTCCCGTCGCCAGGCGGAAGCCGAAGGCAGCGCGCTCGGCAGGCGTACCGCCGCCGGCCATCATGCGCTCGGCCATTTTGCGCGCGGCTTCGACATACTGCTTGTCGTTCAAGAGCACCAGCGCTTGCAGCGGAGTGTTCGTCCGCGCGCGGCTAACGGTGCAAGTCTCGCGCGAAGGCGCATCGAACGTCAGCAGCGATGGCGGCGGCGCCGTCCGCTTCCAAAAGGTGTACAAGCTGCGCCGGTACAACGCATCGCCACTATCTTGCTTGAAATCACGCGTGTTGCTGCCCAAAAAGCCCACCGCTTCCCAGATACCTTCGGGCTGATAGGGCTTCACGCTACGGCCACCGATACGTTCGACCAATAGGCCGCTGTGAGCCAGCGCCGCGTCGCGAATCATCTCGCCGTCCAGGCGGAAACGTGGCCCGCGCGCCAGCAGGCGGTTGTCGGGATCTTTCGCAAGCAGTTCAGGCGTCACCTTCGACGATTGGCGATAGGTGTACGACAAGACGATTTGCTTTTGCAGTTCCTTAATGTCCCAGCCAGTGTGAACAAACTCGGTGGCCAGCCAATCGAGCAGTTCTGGATGCGAAGGCAATTCGCCTTGGGTGCCAAAATCGTTGGCGGTCGCGACAATGCCATGGCCGAAGTAATGCTGCCAAAAACGATTCACGGTCACCCGCGCGGTCAGCGGGTGCTGCGGATCGACGAGCCACTTTGCCAGGCCGAGCCGATTCGCCGGAGCGCCCTCAGGCAGTGGCGGCAATACCGCCGGCACGGCCGGTTCGACCTTGTCGCCCTTTTTGTCATAAGCACCGCGAATGAGGAAGAACGTATCGCGTGCCTTATCCATTTCGGCGGCGACCATAGTCGTCGGCACCGCGTTGTCGAGATCGAGCCGCTGCTTCGTCAGGTCGGCGATTTGCTGACGTAGCGGGGCGAAGGTCGCTTGCGTCGGGCCATAGACGTATTCGAGGAAGTATTCACGCAGTTGCTTCGCTTGCGTCTCGTTGCGGTTAGCTCGTTCGACCTTGAGCGCAGCTTGCGCTTCACCAGGCAACGCAGACTTCGTTTGCGTGCGTTCGAAAGCTTCCCACACGGCCTGCGATTCAAAGCTTTGTCCTGATTGGGGTGTGCGCGTGACGCTGCCAGCCTTGTCCCAAT
>JAEZGD010000417.1 GCA_023417165.1 Planctomycetota bacterium | reverse complement strand
CGTATTCCGTCGGGCCGATCGCGCCTGTCGCTCCGCGATAGTAGCGCAATCGCCGTCTTCCACTTCTCGCAGAAACGCTACTTTGGCCGAGCGTTAGGCGACAAACCGTCTGGGCACACAACGCTATGCCTACGATTCTCGATAAGATCGTCGCCACGAAGCGCGAAGAGATCGCCGCTGCGAAGGCGCGCATTCCGATAGAAGAACTGCGGGCGCGCGCGCAAGACACGCCAGCGCGCAAGGACTTCTTTGGTGCATTGGCAGCCGAGGGACCAATCAAGCTGATTGCGGAAGTGAAGAAGGCGAGCCCTAGCAAGGGGATCATTCGCGCCGACTTCGATCCCGTCGCCATCGCCCGGACTTATGAACAAAGCGGCGCGACTTGTCTGAGCGTGCTGACCGACGCGCCATACTTCCAAGGTAGCTTGGACTACCTGACGGCCATTCGCGCGGCCGTGAATCTGCCACTACTGCGCAAAGATTTCATTCTGGACACCTATCAACTGCTAGAGGCCCGCATCGCCGGGGCCGACGCGGTGCTGTTGATTGCCGAATGTCTCGACGACTGTAACCTGCGCAAGTTGCATAACGAATCGCTGGAGCTGGGGCTCACCCCGCTCGTGGAACTCTATGAGCCAGCGAACCTGCCGCGGGTGTTGGCCGCGGGGGCGACGCTGGTGGGTGTAAACAATCGCGACTTGCGCAACTTCGAAGTCGATTTGGAGCACACGATTCGCCTGCGGCGCGATATTCCAGACGAATGCCTGCTCGTCGGCGAGAGCGGCATCGCCACGCGCGCGGATGTCGAGCGCTTGGAAGCGGCGGGCGTCGATGCCATTCTGGTGGGCGAAAGCCTGATGCGCGAGGCTGATATTGGGGCGGCCGTGCGGAAACTGCTGGGGCCATAGATTCCCGCTTTTGAGACTTCGCTTCCTCCGCGGGCTACCAGACAGCCCCCTAGCGGCCTAGAATTCTCTCAGCAGCAGCGTTACGGCACCGGGGATGCTCTGATGGCAGGATTCATGAAGGCGATTGAGACGGTCAACAGCGCCGTTCGCACGCTGGTAGCAGTGGCGCTGGTCGCCATGCTCGGCGTGGCCGGATGGTTCGGCTATTCGACCTATAACGCCAACGACTTGGCGATCCGCGAGAAGGATCGCGAGATTCAAGAGCGAGATCAACGCATCACCGCTTTGGAAGGCGACTTGGATCTCGCCAAGAAGAAGGCCGAGAAGCTGGAAATCGCGGTGCGACTGCTGAAGGTCGAACGCCGCTTGGCGGTGATCGATGTGCTGGATCAAAGCGTGGGTGCCGATGGCAAGACCTACACCGACGTCGAGTTCACCGAGATCGACGATCAGCAGCACCCCATTAGCCAGCCGCAGCGGTTTCGCTTAATCGGCAAAGATATGTACGTGGCCGGGTGGGTTGTGAAGTTCGAAGACCGCTTTATTGAAGCGAACGATCCCGAGCGCGGCATGTCGCTCTTCGCTTTCAAAAGCATTTTCGGCAACGAGCAAAAGCCGATTGACGGTTACCCGCTCGACACCCCAGGCGAGCGCCCCAGCGCGTTTGGTACGCGCGAACCGATCTCTGATTTTGAGAAACAGATTTGGAGCGACTTTTGGGAACTGGCCCACGACGAAGGGAAGAAAGAAGCGCTCGGCGCGCGATCGTTGCATGGCGCAGCCGTGTTTATCGAGAATGCACGCAAAGGCTGGCGCTATAAAATCAGCTTGCGCTCGACGGGCGATCTGGACCTGAAAGAGCAAGGCGAATCTCCTCGCAAGCCCGCCTCGCCGGTCCATTAAAGGTGCTATGGCTGCTTCGCCCGAGACTGTTCAACGCGTCATCGCCACGTATCGCCAGGCAGCGGCACTCAATGCCAACTTGCCGGCGCGGCATGGCAATGTCGTCGTGCTCAACGAGCAGAATGCCGACGAGGTGATGGTCACCGCCGATCTGCATGGCAATCGGATCAACTTCGGCAAGCTGCTGAAGATCGCCGATCTGGCGAATCATCCGCGCCGGCATCTGGTGATGCAAGAGGTTTGCCATGGCGGGCCGACCTATCCCGGCGGCGGCTGCATGTCGCATATCATGCTGGAGGACATCGCCCGGCTGAAGACGGAGTTTCCTGAGCAGTTCCACTTCTTGATGAGCAATCACGAGTTGGCGGAACTGACTGACTTTCCGATCACCAAGCATCGCCGCGTGCTGAACCTGGCGTTTCGTTGCGGGCTGCAAGAGATGTATGGCTGCGCGGCCGAAGATGTGCGCGCTGCCTGCTGGGAGTTTCTCGGGAGTCTGCCGCTCGCAATTCGCGCAGGCAGAGCGTTTATCTGCCACAGCCTGCCCGAGCATGTGGATCGCGATGGCTTCGACACGACCGTCTTTGACCGCCCGCTGACACCGGAAGATTTGGCCAAGTCGGGGCCAGCGTTCCGGTTAGTGTGGGGCCGCGACTTCCGCCCCGCCAATGCCGACGCGTTCGCGAAGCTGGTGAATGCTGACCTGTTGATTCACGGGCACGAACCTTGCTCTGACGGCTTCTCGGTTCCGAACCATCGGCAGCTCATTTTGGACTGCTGCTCGGAAAAGGCCTGTTATCTGCTACTGCGGTTGGACGAAGCTTGGAATCAGCAGAGTTTGGTCCGGCAGATCGAACGCCTGACCTAGAAATGGCCAGGAAGAGGGGTGCGATTGGCGCCGCTGAGGCGGAAAGCCCACTGGATCGCCTGGGTATAATTCGTTGCCTACGACTTTCTGGCAAAATGACCAGATCCCTGTTGACTCTAGACCGCGGTCAAATAGATATTAAACGCGGTGTATACTTAAGCCGGTGAGGGTAGCTGGGGCGATTGCGCCGGCAATGTGCCGGGCACGCTGTTCCAGCCCCTATTTTTTCGCAAAGGGAAATAGCAATCGAACGCATTACGACCAGGATCAACGAGCAGATTCGCGTCTCTCCTGTACGCGTGATCAGCGAAGAAGGCCAGCAACTCGGCGTCATTCCTACCGACCAGGCGCTGGGCCGTGCGCGCGATGTGGGTCTGGATCTGGTGGAAGTCGCTCCCAACGAGCGCCCGCCGGTTTGCCGCATCATGGACTTCGGCAAGTACAAGTACGAAAAGAAAAAGAAGACCCATCAGCATGTTCACCAAACCAAGCTGAAGGAAATCCGCCTGCATCCCAAGACGGGCGATCACGACATCGATTTCAAAGTGCACCAGGCGATTGGCTTTCTACAGCACAAAGACAAGGTGCAGGTTTCGGTCGTCTTCAAGGGCCGCGAAATGGCGCATCCCGAAGAAGGCCGCAAGGTGATGGAATCGGTCATGCAAAAGCTGCTCGAGCACGGCAAAGTCGAAGCGCCGATCATGCAGCAAGGCAAACGCATGACTTGCACCATCGCTCCGAAATAGCCCAGGCAGCGGTTGCCGCGCGTCGCATGGTGGCGCGCGGCCAAAGCCCAGAGCGTCCTCGCCAGGAATTGAACCTGGTCTTCGACCTTCGCAAAGTCGCGTGCGATCCGGCACACTCCGAGGACGGAGTTTTCGTAGGCAGTCGTCAGCAAAAGCAGAGCGTCCCCGGCGGGATTCGAACCCGCGATCTCCACCGTGACAGGGTGGCGGGCACTCCTGGCTGCCCTGCGAGGACGGTTGAAATAGTGGACAGTGAGTGGTGGTTTGTGGTCAGTACGGACAGCTTCGCCACGCTGTTAACAATCCACGAAAAAGGCCCGGCATCACGTGGGTGATGCCGGGCCTTTTTTGCTTGCTACAAAAGCCTATTCAGCTCACCAACGCGCCCAGCGCGCATCGCGATCGCGGCGATGACGACGATCGGAAGTGGCATGACGGCTGAACATGGCTGGGCTTGGAAATCTGTGTGGTTGATGCAAACGTAGATCACCGCGCGGCGTTCCATGCGCGGCAGCGATAGCAGTTTAGACGCGGCGCGGTGGCGTCAGGTTCGCGCGAATCACAGGTCGAGCAGCTTTTCGGCGTTCTGGCGAAAGATCCGCTGCTGCGTTTCGGCGGGCAGGTCGAGACTGGCGAACAGTTCGAACTGCGGCACTTGTTGCCCTGGCGAGAGAAAATCGCTGCCAAATAGCAGCCGCTCGCTACGACGAATGAGAAACTCGCGCCCAAAGGTCTTATCGCGCGCGATCGCGTTTGCGCCGCTGCCCGCCGACAGGTCGCCATACAGGTTCGGGAACTTTTCCATCAGCGCATCGATGGCGCCGCCCGGCTGCACTGCGCCCTTGGGATAGGCGTCGAGGTCGGCCTGTTGCACGCCGCCCGAGATCGAAGACCACCAGCCTTGCGCGTGACCAATGAAATTGACCGAGGGAAACGCCGCCAACACCTTCGCCAGCCCCGGCAAGCCTGGCTTGTCGAGATTGCGCTGGTTGTCGAGATGAAACAGCACCGGCAGCTTCAGTTCGGCGCACGCTTCATACACTTTCAGGCTGCGCGGATCATCAATCGCCACGCCAGTTTTATGCTCGCCCAGGCCGCGCGCCCCGGCGTCGACCCAGCGGCGCAGAATGTCGGTCAAACCTTTGATTCCGTTTTGATAACTGGTTCGTGGATCGATGCAGCAGAAGGGGACCAGCCGGTCGCGATGCGGCTTGGTTTCTTCCAGCACAAAGTCGCTGGTGAGCAAGAAGCTCGACGACTCTGGTGACACTAGCGGCAGCACCGCCGCCCTGTCGACTTTGTGAGCATCCATCCAACGCAGCAAGTCTTCGGAGCGCAGTCGCTGTGTGGTGTTCCAGGTCTGTCCGAGATGCGTATGGATGTCGAAGTAATCGCCTGCGGGCTTCGAACCTTCGTCGCCGCGCACGGTACAAGTGGCGGCCCAAATTGCTGCACTCGCCAGGCAGGCGCGTCGCGATAGTTTCATGCGCGTGATCCTTGTTAAACAAACGCATTCAGCGCCGCCCGGTGTGCGGCGACTACAGGAAGGTCCAGTGATTAAACGTGGCGGCCTGGCCCTGGTACTGGCCAGCGTCGTCGATCAGGTTCCAGACAATCGCTTGCTGAATCTCGAAGCGTTGGCCCGTGCTGCTGATGCGAATGCCGCGATAGTCATCAACGTAACCATCGCGCGTAGTACGAGCGAGCAGTTGCGCGCGTTCATCGCGGTGCATCGGTTCCGCAGTCAAGTGCGAAGGAGTTGTCAGCAAGATAGGCAGATCCATTTTCCACAGGTCGAGCGCCGTGCGATTGCCATAGCACAGCACCGGATCGGCCTGCGTTCCATGGGCAACGACCACAAACGGAGCTTCGAATAATCGCTGCGCCTGCTCGACGGCATCTCCATCGCGCGCAACCAGCTCGGTCTTCAGCCAGCGCGCGTACGAATCGAGCAGCAGTTGCGTGAGCGCTTGCCAGTGCGACGTTTGCCAGGGAGCTTCGGCGTCGAGCAAAACAGTTTCCTTCCGTGTGAATGTTTCGTGAGACCAAGGGGCCTGTTACTGCTGGAACTCGCAGCCAGCCACGAGCACCTTCGCGTCGGCAGGCAGGCTGACGCCGAGCAGGCCGCTGCA
>JAEZGD010000362.1 GCA_023417165.1 Planctomycetota bacterium | reverse complement strand
CCATTAGCAACCATGACTACCACTTTCCTTCCAGCACGTGGAAGCTGCCGACTTCGCGCGCCCGGCTATAACCAATCGGCATCTCGGGCGTATTGGTCAGCACCGCCAGGTAAGTGCCTGGTTCAATTTCGGCCGTGTTATTACTTGTCGTACGACGCAGTTCCATTTCCAGGATGCTGGAATTAAAGGTGGGCACTGAGAGCGAGCGCTCGAACGTCTGGTCGTAGTAGTAATTGATGGTATTGCCGCTCGTAAAGCCAAACAGGCCCGCGCCCCAGCGATCGGTTTCGTAACCCAACGGCAACGCCGGGCGACGTTCGTTGGCAGCGACCGAAATGGGCTGCAGCGCCTTGCTATAGGTGGAACTGGTGAGCGCGCGACTCTCGCCATCGTTCAGGTCGCGCAGAGCATAATATTGGCCATCATGATCGCGCAAGATGAGATTCTCGATCCGCGAACCAAGTTGATTGGTGACTTGCGGCGGAGTGTTTTCGCCACCAGGCTTAACCGTCAGCTTGCGCTTCGACGGTGCACTGCTAATGATCAGGTATTGCGAGGTTTGCCGCGAACTGAGATAGCCTGAGCGCAGTTGCTGCGCATCCTCGTTCCAGGCGAGTTCTCGTGCGCGTGTGGTTCCGCTGCCCCAAGGACGTTCGACGATGGGATAAACGGCACTATCGCTGGGGAATTGCAACCCGCCTGAAGGCGCTAGTCCTGCGTAGTACGATTGCCGCGCCCAGTTGACCATTTGTCCCGAACGCTGATCAAGTCGTGTATAGCTGCGCGCCCGAGTGCGCGTACCCAAGCCGTCGCTGATTAGGGCATAGCTGAATAGGCTGATCGTAATCACCGCTGCGCCTAAGGGTACGGTGACCAGCAGCATGAACAATCGCCGCCAGCGCTTGAGCAGCAAATAATTGACCGGACCAATCACGACCACAAAGCCAGTAATCAGCACTAAAAATGACCATACGGGCACGACGCCCGTGCCATCGATCAAAAAGGTCATGAAGTCGCTGTTGGCGCGGCTGTTCGAGATGCCGTGGCGTTGATACGACATCCAGCGCCGCGGTTCAATCTGATTGAGCAGCCACGCCATGTCGTCGGGCGGATTGCTGAGCGGATCGTCTTTAATGACAGCCGCCACATATCCCAAGCCCAGGTTGCGCATCGCGAAGGGCGGTTGCGTGGCATCCACGGTGCGCGGCGTATAGGGAATGAGAACGCCGTTGCTGTCGAACTGTTGGTAGTTGGTATTGAACGCGTTATCCATCGCGCGCACGCGGCCATAGGCATACTCGGCACGCGCAGGGAGCCAGCCGCCGTGGTCTTTCAGGTGGCCATCGCGAGCAGGCTCTGCGGGCAATTTCAGCAGCTTTTCCAACTCGCCAAGGCGTTGGAAGTTCTCATCCACGCCGGTGATGACCAGCGTCGCGCCGGCAGTCGCCCAGGTGTGAATGGCGTTCCACTGTGCTGGATGACTCTTTTGCAGTGCGAGCGCCTCATCGAGCGTCAGCACCACCATGTCGAGACAGGTGAAGTGCAGCCAATGATCGGGAAGTTCGCTGGGAGGCAAGATCTCGATCTTTTCGTTTTGGCTGACGATCGAGAGGACTTCAACATCGTTGGCGCGGGCGGTCGAAGGCGAGATAACGCTCGGCGCAGGAGTCGGGTTCCAGGCGTTCTGGACCTGAGGCACCAGGCTTTGCCACAATCGCAGGTCGGGCAGGTCATAGGTGGGAGTGGTCACCGAGGCGCTGCCGGCCGAACGAAACTGCGCCACCAGCGAGTCGCGCGTGCGCTGCGGCGGCGTATCGCGGTCGATAAAGAGCACCGAAGGCGTTGACTCTAAATAGGCGTTGTTGCCAGGATAGGTGGCATTGGTTAACCCCATGTCCTTCTGTGACAACTCGGGAATCCGGCGGCCTCCTTCCCTTACTTCAATATCTAAATGCTGCCACTGAAATGTCTGCGGCACCGCGACCCAGGCGGTGCCCTGAGTGGAACCCTCGGGCATATCGACGATCGCTTCGACCTCGACATCATGAGCCGGCCCGCCGTACACCGTGCCAGGCGTCAAGCGGACGCGAAAGTCGCGATCCGCAGTCGTCGGCCCCGGCGGCATGTTGAAAACGGTGACTTTCACCGGTCGGTAGCCATTGCCGCTAACCCACCGTGATTCGACTTCCAGCCGCGCGAAATTCCGGATCCGTTTGCCGGGCAGTGGCAAATGCAGCGTGTTCGAAGAACCGGCTTCGGTGACCGCAGCGGCTAGCAGCACCAGCGTCACCAATACCGTCAAGCGGCTGCCCACACGCAGGCAAGAGGCCAGGACAAGTGACATGGAGCAAAACTCGCGAACAAGGAAAGCGTTATTCGGGATCGGGCGGCGGCAGAATCTGCGGCGGCGGCTGATTCGTGGCAAACGGCGTGGTGGGACGCGGCACCGGACGAATCGCCGCATCGACAGCGCCGAACGCCAAACCAATCAGAAATGCTGCGCTATAGAGCGCAAACATCACGACCAGCATGCCGAGCGCCATAAACGACGCAATCGCCCAGGCGTGACCATCCAGCGCATATTTGAATGCGATCGACAGCACTCCCAGCGCCGCCATCGTCACTAACAGTAGTCGAATGCTGAACTTAGGTAAAAGCATAGCCATCGATTGTGGCAGACGCCCTGGCGATTGCAAGCTGATTGCTGATCAGGAAAAGACGCTGTGGCGTATTCGCCATCGCGTTTCAAATCTTGGGACGGCGTCGCGCAAATCTGTCGACACAGCCCCTTATTTGACGACGCTCCGAACCAGTTATTTCACGCGCCAGAAAAAATGCAACGAGCTGGCATGTTCGAAGAGCGCAGGATGCCGCCGTTGGCTCTGCCCAGGTTAGGCCCAGGTCATGCCAGTGCTTTTCTTAATCCGCTCTTCAAAATTGCCCAAGAGGCCGCCAATGACATCCCAGGTATCGGGGCGGCGGACTTCAATATCGCCTTGCAGATTGATCCGCACGACGGTGTCATCTTCTACGCCGGCGCGTCGTAAATCTTGCAAGCTGATTTCATCATCGCTGACGATCTTGGAGAGCGTCTTGCCGGTCATTTCAATAAAGCGCATGAGCGACCCGTGAAGCGCGAAAAGGTGATCCTCAACACGAGCGCAGTATAGCGACGCGACTGTGGTGGGGCTAGCGTCTGCGCCCCGCGCGGGTGCCGCTAGCAGCTACTCCAGCAAGCGACCGCCGCCGGTCTTGGCGCGAAAGGCTTCGCACAGCGCCATAATCGTTTCGACATCGAGTTGCTCCGCCCGCGCATCGGGGGCGAAGCCCATGGCGCTTAGCACTTCACCGACATCGGGCTTTTCCAGTCGCCCCTTGAAGGCGCTGAGCAACACGCTACGCAGGAACTTGCGGCGATGAAAAAATAGCGTGCGGACGAAGTCGTGAAAGAAGGACAAGTCAGGAATCCGCTGACGCTTTTCTGCGCGAGGATAAACCCGAATGATCGCTGAGTTGACTTTGGGGCGTGGCCAGAAGACTTGCGGCGGCAACACACGCAGCAATTCGACGTCGCACAGGCTTTGCATCCAAATGCTGAGCGCGCTGTAATCCTTGGTGCCAGGACCCGCGATGATTCGATCGGCGAGTTCTTTCTGAATCGTGACCGTCATCGATACCGGCGTGATCGGCGTCTCGAGCAGGTTCGACAAGATCGGCGTGGCCACGCTGTAGGGCAAGTTGGCCACCAGTTTCAACTGGCGTCCCGGCGCAGCTTCGATTTGCTGGCGCAAGGTTTCCAGCACGACCGGATGCAAGTTGTTTTTGTTGCGCAGCGCGTCTTGCTGCAGCATGGTGACGTTGTCAAAGTCGACCAATTCCTCGCTCGCCAATTGGTACAAATGCTGGTCGATCTCGACCGTCACCACATGCCCGGCGAGCGGAGCCATTTGCGTGGTCAGCGTGCCCATGCCGGTGCCGATTTCGAGCACGACGTCGTCGGGACCCAGTTCGGCCGCGTCCAGTAAGATGCCGAGCAGATTCAGGTCGATGAGAAAGTTCTGCCCGTGCCGCGCATGGGGCTGAAAGCCCGCTTCGCGGAAACGCTTCATCAAGTAGGTTGCGGTCTGGCGTGGAGGAGCCATGGAATGCTGCTGCCGAGAGAGAGCGGAAACCGCTTCAATTTATCAGCAAAGCGTGGGCCGCGGGAGGGGCGGGGTGCGCCGGGGCTAGGGTTCGGAGGCCCGCTCGTCGTTGGGCATCAGGGCGTCGAATAGCGGCAATTCAATCGCGAGCAGCGTCCCCGCGCCGGGGGCAGACTCGATCCGCGCGCGACCGTTCAGCAGTCGGGCGCGCTCCCGCATGCCCATCAGGCCATAACGGCGATTCGAGACCTTCGCCAAATCAAACCCAATGCCCCAGTCCTGCACGCGAATGTCGACCGAATCATCACGCTGCACCAGTTCCACCCGCGCCTTGGTCGACTTGCTGTGATGCCAGACGTTGTTCAGCGCTTCCTGTACGATGCGATAAATGGCCATCTCTAACGCCGGCGCGAGGCGCTGGAATTTGACATCGATCACTAACTCGATTTCCAGCTCGGTCAGGCGCTCCAGCTCGGTCACCAGCGCCTCGATGGCGGCGACGACCCCTTCGTCTTCGAGCACCGGAGGTTGCAAACCGTTGATGACGCGCCGCGCTTCGATAATGCTGCCCCGTAGCAGGCGGACGCCGCTAAGGAACGCGTCATGGGTGGGATGCTCCTCGTCCAATTCGGCCGGGCGCGACGATTCAAAGAACATGAGCGCTGCGGTCATGTCTTGGACAATGCCGTCATGAATCTCGTATGAGAGCAACTGCCGATCGCGCTGTTGCAATTCCAGCAAACGCTTGAGCAGGCGGCGCTCGGCCTTCAGTTGATGTTCGTTTTCGATGCGCTGTGTCAGATCGACAAAGCCCGACAGCACGCAGGCAGTGCCGCCAAACGTGATGAGTTGATAATTACCGCTGACGCGCATTTCCTTGCCGGACAGGCATTTCAACTCCAGCTCTAAATCGAATGCGGCAGATGTTTCTTGCAAACGCTCGAGTATGCGCGCGCGATCCTGTGGTTGCGCGTAAAGGGTGCTGGCGCTGATGCCTAATAATGCCTGTGGCGTGCTTTCAAGCATTTGGGCGAAGCGATGATTGACATAAAGCACTTTGCCATCGGTAATCCTCGTAATCGAGATGGCGACAGGAACGGTATCAGCAATGATCCGAAAGCGCTCTTCGCTTTCGCGCAGCTTGGCCTCGATGCCTTCGCGCACGGTAATGTCTTCACGCAGCGCACGATTAGCGGTATCGAGTTCGGTGGTGCGTTGCGCGACGCGCAGTTCCAGGTCGTCGCGCGCGCTGCGTACCGCGCGTTCGGCCTCGACGCGCGACGTAATATCTTGCGCCAGACCCACCGTACCGACGATTTGGCCCCGCTCGTCGCGCAGCGGTTCGACGTGCAAATGAAAGACCCGCTCATGCCAGGCGTGCTCGAAATTAACCGGTTGCCCGGCGAGCGCAGCGCGATGCGCCGAAAGCGCCAGTGCGCCCGGATCGGCGACATCCAATACTTCTGCGACATCGCGCCCCAGCCAATCGCTCTGCGCGATTTTGAGCGATTCCAGACCTGAGCCACTGGCCGAGGTGACCTTAAGCGTGGTGTCGGTGGTCCAAAGAATTGCCGGCGCTTGATCCAGCATGAGTCGCAAACGCAACTCGCTTTCGCGTAGTGCGTCTTGCGAGTGGCGATGTTCGGTAACGTCCTGGCTGATCGCCAGCACCAGATCGCCGCGCTGGCTATCGCGCACCGGCACCAGCGTGACCCACCAGTAATTGGCGTAGCGCGAATCACGCAGCTCACAAAACTGTGGACGGCGCGTTTCCGATGCGGCCCGCAGCGCGTCCATGTAGCGTTCACGCTGGTCGGGAGAAATAAAATCGGTCGCTGGATTTCCCTCGACTTCTTCCAGCGTATAACCAGGCAGCGTCCGGTTGATAAACAGAATGCGGGCGTCGGGCGCCAGCAGCAGAATCGTATCGGGCGAGTTGGACGTCAGGCTGGTCCACAGCTCACGCGCGTCTCGCAGTTCGCTCTCCACTTCTTTGAGCCGATCGGCATTGTGTGCCGTCACGACCAAATAGGTTTGGCCGTCGTTCAGTGTGATGGGACCGACATTGCAGTGAAACCAATGATGCCGCCGATCGTCATAAACGTCGTACTGGATGACCTGGCCTGCAATCGCTGCCTCAAAAGCCGGCTTCCAATAGTGCGGCTCGATAAATTCGGCCAGGTTGCGGCCAACATAATCGGGGCCGCGATAGTCTGGGCCAATCGCGTTGAGATAGACGTAATGCCCTTCGCGATCGAAGATGGTGACGAACTCGGGGAGCGATTCAAGAATATGACGCCAATGCCGGGCGTCTTTTTCGGCCGCTATGGCTTGTGCTTGCGTCGTGGCTAGCTCGGCTTCCAAGGCCGCGACGCGAGCGCGCAGGCGCGAAAGTTCGTGGGCGTCTTCCGACTGATCCATGCGTTTGTTCGCGCCCACCGCGAACCCAGCGCTGGTGAGAGCGCTGGGTCGCACTGGCAACGACTAAAGATAACGGTTGATGAGGTTTTCGAGCATTTCCTGGCGGCCGCTGGCATTAGGCGCAATCTCGCCCTTTTCCAGCATATAGGCTTCCAGCGACTTGAGGCTATGCTTGCCCGCCTCGATTTCGGCTCCGATGCCGCTATCCCAACTGCTGTAACGCTGCTGGACGAACTTTTCGAGTTCGCCGTCGGCGCGGATGGCGGCGGCAATTTTCAGCCCGCGTGCAAAGGCGTCCATGCCGCCGATATGGGCGTGGAACAGGTCGATCGGCTCGAAGCTTTCACGCCGCACCTTGGCGTCGAAATTGACACCGCCCGGCGCCAGACCGTACTTCAGCAATACCAACATGATTTCGGTCGTGAGGTAGAAGTTGGTCGGGAACTGGTCAGTGTCCCAGCCCAAGAGCAAGTCGCCGGTGTTGGCGTCGATCGAACCCAAGAAACCTTGCATGCCGGCATATTCCAGCTCGTGCATCATGGTGTGGCCGGCGAGCGTGGCGTGGTTGGTTTCGATGTTCAACTTGAAGTGGTCGGTCAATCCGTACGCACGCAAGAAGTTAATGCACGCCGCGGCGTCACTGTCGTACTGGTGTTTGGTCGGTTCTTTGGGCTTGGGTTCGATCAAGAACGTGCCGGTGAAGCCGATTTCTTTGGCGTAGTCGACGGCCATGTGGAAAAAGCGGCCCAAGTGGTCGAGTTCACGCTTCATGTCGGTATTCCAGAGCGTTTGATAGCCTTCGCGGCCGCCCCAGAAGACATAGTTCTCGCCGCCGAGGTCTTTCGTGATCTCCAGGCATTTGCGCACTTGCGCGGCGCCATAGGCGAACACATCGGCGTTGCAGCTAGTCGCGGCGCCATGCATGAACCGCGGATTACTGAACAGGTTGCAGGTGCCCCACAGCAGTTTGACGCCGGTGCGCTGCTGCTCTTCTTTCAGCACCTTGGCGACGGCTTCGAAGTTGCGATGGCTTTCGGCCAGGTTTTTGCCTTCTGGCGCGACATCGCGATCGTGAAAGGCATAATACGGCGCGCCCAGCTTTTCGATGAATTCGAAGGCGACGCGGGCGCGGCGCTGCGCATTTTCGACCGAATCGCTGCCGTCGTCCCAAGGCCGCACCGCCGTGCCGGGGCCGAAAGGATCGCCGCCGGTGCCGCGCATCGTGTGCCAATAGACGACGGCGAAGCGCAGGTGCTCCTTCATCGTCTTGCCTTCGATGACTTCGCTTTCGTTATACCAGCGATAGGCCAACGGATTCTTCGAAGTTGGGCCTTCATAGCGGATCTTCTGGACCTCGGGAAACGCATCGGCCATAGTGTCGTCTCGATTGTCA
>JAEZGD010000330.1 GCA_023417165.1 Planctomycetota bacterium | reverse complement strand
GCCATAGGTCAGCCAGACGACGATGCCAATGGCGGCGACGATCGATAAAAGCGCAAACCAGTGGCTATTGCCTGCGCCCATGCCAAACAGAGCGCCAGGATTGAGCGAGGTTTCGATGCCGAAATATGGCTCGATCAGCCAGAAGATATTGTCAGCGCGGGGAAATCCTCGCCACGCGAAGACCCACTCCTTGGTCAGCAAATCTAATCCGCCACCCAAAGCCGCCAAGACTGCAAACAGTACATAGCGGCGCAGGGGAACGGCGGCCGGCGCCTCAGCGGGCTTCAAGCTTACTGGCGCACTTGATGCAGTGAGCTGCATAAGGGATGGCGTTGAGTCGGGTCTTGAGGATCTTGCCTTCGCATTCCAGGCAGACACCATAAGTCCCTTCTTCGATCCGCTCAAGGGCGTTTTCGATCTGCTCAAGAGCCGATTCCTCGGTTTCCATGAGCGAGAGGGTAAATTCCTGCTCAAAATTATCGGTGGCCATATCGGCCATGTGAATTGGCATGCTCGACAAGTCGCCGCTAGCTTCGCTGCGGGTCTTGTTCAGCGCTGCATCTGCCATCGCGCTCACGTCGCCGCGCAGACGTGCTCGCAGTTTCAGCAGCATTTCCTTGAAAACCTTCGCTTCAGTTTTCTTCATCGCATCCTCGGTAGCGACATGAGGTAGAGGCGGTGCATTCGGCCAATACCGCGGCAAATTTGGGGCCGAAATTACCCTAACCTGTCCATTCTAAATAGCATGAAACGGCGTTGTCAAATCTTTCAACTAGGAAAATGCCTACTCCCAGTCATGCGAGATATTTGGAATGACAATTTTGTAATTCTAATTGGAAATTTCTGGCACTCGCGTTATAAGCACATAAATGCAAATCCTCAACGTTTTGGAGCTAGGCGGCCCCAATCGTTGGGCGGATGTTCCCGTGTTAGAAGTTCTGCTGGTCTCGCCTGCCTGTACCCCGCCAACTTTTTTCGACCGCCTGCGAACTGCGCTGTACGAGTGCCGCGCTAGTTTTCCTCCCACCTCACAACTTGCTTTACATACCCCATCGTCATCCCACTCTGTTGCAGACGTGGAGAGGTGGTGCTGCGCCAGCGGTTCGCTGGCCAGCGCGTACCACATGCTCGCGCAAATGCTGCAAATGTGGGTGGGTGTCGATGTCGGCTTCGCCACGTTGCATCCCCTGGCTGCGCCGGGCGAATACCTGTCGATCATGCAGTTGGAAGAAGCCTCGCTGGCCAAAGCCTGCGCGCTCGCGGCACAGCGTCTGTGCCGCGCGGCGATGGCCGATCAGGTGCCCGCGGTCGAGCAAGAGCTGCGCCAACTGATCGACATGGCCGATAGCGTGCGGCTGGGACCTAGCACGCGCGCCATCGTGCGAGCGGCAGTAGCGCGCGGCATTCCGACGCGTCGTCTGAACCAAGGTAGTTTGGTGCAGCTTGGCGAAGGCCGATTTCAAAAACGCATTTGGACTGCCGAAACCTCCAGCACCAGCGAGATCGGCGTTTGTATCGCGCAGGACAAACAGCTTACGCGCCGGCTGCTCACGGCGGTCGGCGTCCCTGTTCCGCAAGGTCGCCAGGTAACCGATGCCGAAGATGCCTGGCGTGTGGCGAGCGCGATTGGACTACCGGTGGTGGTCAAGCCGTGCGACGCCAACCATGCGCGCGGCGTCTCGCTTAATCTATCGACGCGCGAAGAAGTGCTGGCTGCCTATGAGTTCGCGGTCCGCGATGGCGAAACGCCGAACGTGCTGGTCGAGCACTTCGCCTATGGCGATCAACATCGCTTGCTGGTGGTGGGCGATCAACTGGTGGCGGCCGCGCGCGGCGAATGCGAATACGTCGTCGGCGATGGCACGCGCACCATTACCGAACTAGTGGCCGAAATCAATCAAGATCCACGCCGCGGCGAGAACTATACCGATCTGCTGAGCCCGCTGAAGCTCGACGAAAGCGCGTGTTTGCAGTTGCAAAAGCAAGGCCTGACGCCGGCGAGTATTCCGAGCGCCGGGCAACGTGTGCTGGTGCAACGCATTGGCGACCTCACGACCGATTGCACCGACGAAGTGCATCCCGCTGTGGCTGCCGCCGCGATTCTGGCCGCGCGCACGGTGGGACTCGACATCGCAGGCATCGATCTGATTGCTCAGGACATCAGCCGCCCGCTGGAAGCGCAAGGGGGCGCGATTGTGGAGGTCAACGCGGGGCCGTCGCTGGCGATGCACATCGCGCCGCTGCATGGCTCGCCGCGGCCCGTCGGTCAGGCGATCGTCGGTTCGATGTTCGCGCCTGACGAAAATGGTCGCATTCCACTGGTGGGTGTTGCCGGTGGTGGCCCGCGCGCCGCGATCGCACAGCGCATCGGGCGGCTCTGGCAACGCACAACAACGTCGGTGGGCATCAGCGCGCCGGCGGACGAGTTAGTGCTCGACGAAGATGGCTTCTCGACGGTCGAGCGTTTGGTGCTGCATCCGCATCACGCCGCTGCGGTGTTTGTGTTGGTGCCGCAGCGCGCGGTGACGCGCGGCTTGGAATATCCTCGCTGCGATGTCTTGGTCGCCACTGGCGGTCGAAATTGTGGCGAAAACGAGCGACTGGCGATCGATATTGCGCTGCGCGCCGTTCCCTGCTCTGGCACCGTCGTCTTGGATGCGGATTTGCCTGACGCTGCCGAATTGGCGGCGCGGCATGTAGGCAAGACGATTGGCTATTCGCTCGCTGTGAACGCACCGCGAGCCGCTGCTCTGCAGAATGTCCCTTTCGTTTCGATCGTGGAAGGGCAATTGCTCTTGAGCGACGCCACAGGCGAGACACGCATCTCTCTTACCGCGAGTTGGCGGGAATCGCCGATTGAAGAGTGGTTGCCTGTGATCGCCGCCTGCTGGGCATCGGCCGGATCGGCTGCCGAAGTCGCTACTTGGCTAGCGCTATGGCCCGAGGCTCCCGCGCCTGCGACTATTGCCCAGCCCTCGCTGGCAGTATCCTGATCGGCAGCGTCACTGGGCGGGGTGCCCCGCGACGTGCTTCAGGAGTTTGTCGATGAGCGAGTCCTCCGTGCCGGTGCAGGCGACGCATCGTTATTCCGCTGCCGCAGAACGCGTCTTTAACGCGTGGCTCGATCCGGTGCTCATCGGCCAATTTATGTTTGGCCCGCGGCTGCGTGAAGAAGAAGTGTTGCGTCTGAACGTGGACGCCCGCGTCGGCGGCGCGTTTTCGTTTGTCGTGCGGCGGGGCGAGTCAACCATCGACCACGTCGGCACCTATCAAGTAATCGAACGCCCGCGGCGGCTGGGCTTCACGTGGGGCGTCGCCGGCCAGTCTCAAGACGAGAGCCACGTTCTGATCGAAATCGTGCCGCTGGCCGACGGCTGCGAGCTTACTCTCACCCATCACTTGCCCGCGCGCTGGGCCGACTATGCGGCGCGCACGCAATTGGCGTGGTCGCTGATGCTAAATGCCTTGGCGGAGGTGGTCGCGCCGCCAACTAGATCTTGTAAATATCTGTTGAGAACTACGTCGCGATCTGTTAAGGTGCGTGGTGGAAGTTTCGGCAGGCCATCAGCCGATGCTATGAAGATGCTGCGGCATAAGTGTATGCAGTTTGCCGCAGAGTGGCTGCCTTGGCACCAGAACGTGGGGGGCATATTTCTGTGGCTCCCAGGCCTTGCGAAACGGCTTCCCGTTGCGGCAATTATCGATACGCTCTAGACTTAGGGCTTTCCCAACCCCCTCGCACAGAATGGCATACGCGTCGTGGCGCTCAACGATTTTGCCTATCAGCGTTGCATCAATCCGCGCTGCCAAGCCACTTATGGCGTGGAGGACGTTCGTACCTCCTGCGGCAAGTGCAGCAGCCTGCTCGACGTGGCTTACGACTGGCATAAAGCCCGGCCTCCGCAAAGCCTGAAGTTCTTTGAAGAGAAGTGGCAGGAACGTCATAACCCTGTGCGATTCAGTGGGTTGTGGCGATTTCACGAGCTATTGCCCTTCGCCACGCAAGACAGCATCATCACCGCCGGCGAAGGGCAAACCTTGCTGCAGCGGTCCGATTCGGTCGCCAGCTACGTTGGCATGCAGCCAGGCGGGCTGTTTTTGCAGTACGAAGGCATGAACCCTTCAGGCAGCTTCAAAGACAATGGTATGTCGGCCGCCTTCACGCATGGCCGCAACATTGGCGCGAAGCGGGCCGCCTGTGCTTCGACCGGCAACACGAGCGCCAGCCTGGCGATGTACTGCGCCGTCAGCCGCTTGATGAAGGCGGTGATCTTCATCGGCAGCGGCAAGATCAGCTATGGCAAGCTCTCGCAAGCGCTCGACTACGGCGCGCTCACGGTGCAGATCGCAGGCGACTTCGACGACGCGATGGTGCGCGTGCAGGAAGTCTGCGTCGATCTGAACATGTACCTTGTTAACAGCGTCAATCCGTTCCGGCTCGAAGGCCAGAAGACGATCATGTTCCGCGTGCTCGAAGCGTTGCGCTGGGAGCCGCCGGACTGGATCGTGGTCCCCGGCGGCAACCTCGGCAACAGCAGTGCGTTCGGCAAAGCCTTCATGGAGTTGCACGAACTGGGCCTGATCAAAAAGGTGCCACGCCTGGCGGTCATCAATGCCGCCGGCGCCGACACTCTCTATCAGCTTTACGAAAAGCGCGGCCTGCGCTGGAATGGTGGCGAGCCCGACATGGCAATCGCGGCCAAGTACTACGCCGAACTGACCGAGCAGCATAAGAAGGCCGACACCATCGCCAGCGCGATTGAAATCAATCGCCCGGTGAATTTGACGAAATGCCTGCGGGCGCTCGACTTCATGAACGGCGTGGTTCGTAGCGTTAACGATCAAAAGATCCTCGATGCCAAAGCGCAAGTTGGCGCGGGCGGCATCGGTTGCGAACCCGCGAGTGCCGCGAGTGTCGCCGGTGCGAAGCTGTTGCGTGATGAAGGCGTCATCGGCGCAGGCGAACGCGTCGTGTGCATCCTGACCGGCCATCAGTTGAAAGACCCGACCGCGACGGTCGCCTATCACACGACCGATCAAGAACAATTCAACAAGGTGCTGGGCAGCCGTGGCGTGCGCACCGCTTCGTTCGCCAACCGCGCCGTCGCCGTACCGAATAACCTGGAAGAAATCATCAAGGCGATTCGGTTGTATAGCTAACGCAACCGCTTCGCAGTCTTGGGAGAGTCATCTTGTCGACGTTGAACCTTGCCATTCACGGCGCCGCGGGGCGCATGGGTAAACGCCTCATCGCTTTGGGCAGCGCCGATCCCGGTGTGAACCTGGTCGCCGCGCTCGAATCGCCCAAGCATCCGCAACTGGCCGTCGACGCCGGCGAACTTGCTGGCGTGGGCCGCATTAACTTGCCGCTCACCGCAACGATCGATGCCAAGATCGATGCGCTGATCGACTTCTCTTCGCCCGAAGGGGCCGAAGCGGCGATCAAGTTGTGCAGCGAGCGCGGCATTCCGCTGGTCATGGCGACGACCGGCCTCAGCGAAGCGGCCAAGGATCACCTGCGCATCGCGTCGCAGACGATTCCCGTCGTGTGGTCCCCTTCGATGAGCACCGCCGTCAATCTGACCATGAAGCTCTGCGCCATCGCCGGCGAAGTGCTAAAGAACCTGCCCAATGGCTGCGATGTTGAGATCATCGAGCGGCATCATCGCTTCAAAGAAGACGCCCCCAGCGGCACCGCGCTGAAGTTCGGCGACATCATCGCCGGCGTGATGGGACAACAGCAGCACGTGCATGGTCGCGAAGGCAAAACCGGTCAGCGCCAACTCGGCGAGATTGGTTATCACGCGGTCCGCACCGGCGACAACCCCGGCGAGCACACGATCATCTTCGGCATGCTCGGCGAAACGATCGAGCTGAACGTCAAAGCCAGCAACCGCGATTGCTACGCGCTCGGCGCGATCGAAGCCGCCAAGTTCGTCGCCAAGCAACAGCCTGGCATGTACTCGATGTACGATGTGTTGGGGCTATAGACATAAGGAAGAATGACGAATGCCAAAATCCGAATGACCAATGTGATGAGCGTTCACACTTCTTTCATTGGTCATTCGTGCTTGGTCATTCGTCATTGACCAACTTTGGCCAAGTGCAACGAAGGTTATCTCTGTAGTGTCTGTGGTCGCGATGTCGAAGACATGGCTGACAGCGACTTGTACTTGCGCTTCATCCTGGGCCAGGTCGAGGCGGAAACGCTGCACACGACGCCTGAGCGACACATTCGCTGTAATCCCGCACTCGCGCAGTTCATCGTCGATGCTACGTTTGCGCCGGTCATCGTCGAAGGCGATTTCGACAAACGCAAGCTCGACGCCACTTACCGTCAGCAACAAGAAGAGCGCGTCACCCTCGCCTGGCGACGCTTGCAACAAGTCGCCAAAAGCGACCTGCCAATTACGGAGTATCCGCTGTAGCTTTCGGCTGCGGCGCGGGAGAGAATGCGGCCCGCGATCTACAGCAAAAAACGCATCTCAAGCAGTTTGAGCACCCCAGGAACTTTGCCGGAGGCCAGTTATGGCTCGTGCATTGATCGGGTTGATTTTGGGAGCAGTTCTGTTCGCCGCACCCGCGTTGCAGGCGGTCGAACCGGCGATCGAGGACGTTACGTTCTCGACCAAATTGCAGTTGAACGGCAAGCCCAAGACGGCATGGTTCTATTACAACGGCCGCGCGGTCGGCGAAGGGAGAGCCGCCTTTGAATTCATCGTGGATACGATTGGCAAGCTGCCCGCGGGAACATCCATTGTCTGGGGGCCAAATTACGATCGTTGCGGCGCTTGCAGCGGCGCCGAGCCTGGCTGTACCGCGAAGTTCCTCTATCCCGATCTTTGGGAAAAGCTAGAAGCCAATGCCAAGCGGCGCAAGCAGACGCTGTCGAGCAACTATCCCAGCGTGGGACCGCGAAGCATTGCGCGAGGCGACCGCGATCGCTTTTCCGACGTCACGATTCTGGCAGAGCCGCCCACCGACGAAGCCTTTGACGCCAAGTTCGAGTGGCAAGTGCACGAGCTTCGCGATGGCGAGGAAATCACCTACGTGCATCGCTTTCTGGCCGACGGCAAAATTCTGAAGGATTACGACTTCGATCTGTTCTTTGGACGGCTGCCCGAAAAATCGCGTGTGTTCGCGAAGGTATCGCTGACCGATCCGTTGAAGAAGGGACAAACAGCGGCACTTGCTGCGGCGATTCAAAGTGCTTGGGACGACGACATCGAAGATCCCGTGCGTCGCGGGAAACTGCAGTTGACGATTACGGTCCCGCAGGGGTTAGTCGAGGCCGTAAAGTCTGTTGCAGTTACAAGCTCGCTAAGCATCGACTGGGACAACTTTCGTGGCGTCGACACACCGCATGAAGAGGTGTTGTACACGATCAACGGCGACTATGCTGGCCACGGTGATGCCGGATTTGACCGCGTGCTGGCCCGCATCCAAGAGCAGCCCAAGGGAAGCCAATTGTGGTTGCCACAATACGAATATAGCGGTCGCTACGCGATCGAAACCATGGGCATCGAGGAACGCGATGCTGCCAATCAGGAAGTGCGGACAATCACGCCCTACTCTCACCGACATAGCGAGTGGGAAGCGGCGATCAAGTCGCGTGCACTCGAGGTGCAGCACGTGCGTGCCCTGCCTGGCAAGTCGACGGTTCTTAGTTGGAATTCGGGCGATCGTTATGGCTACACCTTCGTCTCTCACGGGCGAATTGTTCGTCACAACGAAAAGCCCCGTCGGGCCGTGGCTACGCTGGGATGGACCGACTATGCGGCAGCAGCAAAGCGCGAGCGCCAAAGTGAATCCGAGGCAATGATCACGCTCAATCGGCGCGAGGTGGGAAAAGGTGTGACCGGGTTTGCCAAAGCGATGGACGCTCTCGCCCAATTGCCGGCCGGTTCGGTCGTGCACGTAAAGGTTGGCTTACGGACGAAGGGACCATTTCTTTGTCCGCTCGCTTATGAAGGTCAGCGCCACTTTGAACGCTCTGGATTCGAGCCCTATTTCGGCATGTATCCCTGGCTGCTGGAGGTTGCCAAAGCGAACAAGCTAGAAATCGAATGGATTCCTGATGAGCAGAAAAGCTGCGCTGATTGCCAGTTGAACCGCTAACTCGAAATTGCATTGCAAAGGACGAAGCGGAAGCTTCATCCTACGCGGGCGGTTTGTGCGAGGTGCTCGCGCACGGCGGCTTCGAGTTGCGTGAGCACTTCGGCGTCGCTGGGATACTTCGATTGCAAAGCGGGGCGCAAGGCCAAAGGGACTTCGTCCATGCGATAGACCGTGCCGCCGGTGGCGAGGCCAAAACGGCTGGTGGCGAAGCTGACCGTGGCCGCCTGGGCGATGGGCGTGTCTTCGGCCGAGAGCGTGATATAGGGGATCGAACGCAGGTGTTCGCGCGACTGCGGCGAGAAGTCTGGCATCGGATCGTTGCCGACGATCATCGCCACATCGGCTTCACCGCGAGCCAGCGTGGCGGCGGTGGTGTATTCGGCCGCATTGTAGCGTGGATAGCCGCGCGAGAGGTTGACGCAAAACGGATAGCCTGTTCGCCACGAGACGACTTTATCCGCGCCGGTCACATTGCCGCGTTGGCGAATGCTGCGGCAGACAAACCGCGTGAAGTCGTTCATGTCGCGAACCAGTCGCAGCAGCAGTTCGCAGTTGTTGTGCTTGCCGCCGGTGCGCATCAGTCCCATGCCAAACAAGATCGCGCCATACTTCGCGCGCTGCATGCGCTGCATCAGATCTCGCCATGCTTCAAGCGCGACGCCAGTGGCGGCCAAGACGGCATCGGCATCAGGCTCCAAGCCGCTGGCGAGCATTTGCAACGTGTTGAGCGCTTCGAAGTCGCTGCCAGGTTTGATTTGCAGAAAGAGGTCCGCGCGTTTGCTCGTTTCGGTGGGGCGAATGTCGATGACGACGCAGGTGCGCTCGCTTCGCCCGGCGATGAACATGCCTTGCGAATCGAGCGTGTATTTCGAGAGGAGCCGCGGCTGATTGGCGGCCGGATTCGCTCCCCAGAAGATAATGAAGTCGCTGCGATTGCGCAGCTCGCCCAGGCTGCAAGTCACTTTGCCGACGTTTTGAAACGCCATGATCGAAGGCGCATGGCCGAAGCTGGTGGCGGTGTCGATCGTGCCGCCGATCCAGTCGGCGATTGCGACCGCGCGCTGCTGCGCTTCGCACGTGGTTTCGCCAAAGCCATAGATCAGCGGATAGCGAGCGCCGGCCAGCAGCCGCGCTGCCTCGGCGATGCCGGCTTCCAGCGTCGCGACTTCGCCACGAATGCGGCAGACCGGCCGCGCGGTATCTTCGACCTGCTTGAACCACGCCTGGCCAATGGCGCAGGCGTTACTTACCTCCACGACACGATTGTCT
>JAEZGD010000310.1 GCA_023417165.1 Planctomycetota bacterium | reverse complement strand
TAGTCATGGTTGCTAATGGTCCTACGATTGAACTGCACCGCTTGCATCGGATCTTCGGTTCGACGCATGCCGTCAACGACATCTCGTTCGAGGTCCATCGCGGCCAGGTCTATGGCTTCATCGGCCCCAACGGCGCCGGCAAGACCACCAGCATGCGCATCTTGTCGACGCTCGATTTGCCAACGTATGGCGATGCCTTTGTCGACGGTTTTTCCTGCATCAACGATCCCGACCGCGTGCGGCGACGCCTGGGCTTTATGCCGGATTATTTCGGCACCTACCAGAATGTGAATTGCTGGGAGTATCTCGATTTCTTCGCCCGCGCGCATGGCCTGGTGGGGCGCGAGCGCACGCAATCGCTGCGCCGCGTGATGGCGTTTACGGGACTGGATATTCTCGCCGAGAAACCGATCCGTGGCCTGTCAAAAGGCATGAAGCAACGGCTTTGCCTGGGCCGCACATTGATTCACGATCCCGCGGTTCTAATCTTGGATGAACCAGCGGCAGGGCTCGATCCGCGCGCTCGTATCGAACTGCGCGAGATGATTAACCAGTTGGCTGCCGACGGTAAGACGATTTTGATCAGCTCGCACATCCTGACCGAGCTGGCTGAGATGTGCGACCGCGTCGGCATCATCGAGCAGGGTCGCTTGTTAGCCACCGGCACCGTCGAAGAGATCCAGCGACAACAGCGCAAGCATAGCGAAGTCCGGGTGCGCGTCCTCGGCGGCGGTCAAGGGTTATCTCAGTGGCTTGGTGCGCGCGACGATGTGCAAAACATTCGCCTGGATGCTGAGTATGTGGTTTTCTCGCACGAAGGCGATCGCGATAGCGAAGTCGCGCTGCTACGGGCGATGGTGCTCGCTGAGTTTCCGGTGCTGGAATTCGGCAGCCACCAGGTGACGTTGGAGGACGTGTTCCTCCAGGTCACGCGCGGATATGTGCAATAAAAGCCAGAGAACGCTTGTCACTACAGAACGTCGAAACGCCCATGAGCAGCTTTCAGCCAGCCTTGTACTCCACCGATACCGAGATTGCCGAGGGGCAATCGACCGGCTGGCGTCGTATCGAGGCGGGGCTGGAGCGCGCCAGCGAATGGCTTAATCCCATTCTGGTTAAGGAAGCCCGTCAGGCGTTGAAGAGCCGCCAGTTTGTCATCACGTTCGGCCTGCTGCTACTGTTTGGCTGGGCATGGACAGTCTTTGGCGTCTTCCTGTCTGCGCCCGGCATTTTTTATGGCGCCGAAGGCAAGGGAATGCTGTACGGCTATTTTTTGGTGCTGGCGATTCCGCTCTTGGTGGTCGTCCCGTTCTCGGCCTTTCGTTCGCTCGCCGCCGAGCGCGAAGACGGCACCTATGAATTGATCTCGATTACCGCGCTCAACGCCCGGCAGATCGTGGGTGGCAAACTAGGGAGCGCCATCTTGCAGATGATGGTGTATTTCTCGGCCCTCGCGCCCTGCGTGGCGTTTACCTATTTATTGCGCGGCGTCGACATCTTCAGCATTTTCTTTGTGCTGTACTACACGTTCTTGCTGTCGCTATTGCTATCGACGCTGGGCCTGCTGGTGGCCACAGCCACGCGGGCGCGCCATTGGCAGGTCTTGTTGTCGGTGCTGCTGCTGTTGCTGCTGTTCATCTCGGCTATTGTGTGGGTGTCGTTTATCTACTCGTCGTTGTTCTCCGAAATCTGGCGTGCCGACCGCTGGCAATTCTGGGCGGCCAACGGATTTGTACTGTCGATCTATACGATCTTCTTTATTCTGTTTTTATGGGCTTCGGCCGCGCAGATCAGTTTCGCCAGCGACAACCGTTCCAGCCGCTTGCGCTATGTGATGGTCGTGCAGCAAGTGCTGTGGTTTGGCTGGATGGTCTTCTTTTGGTTGGCGTTCGAAGAACCGGAGATTGCTGCCGCAATGACCTCGGCCGCGGCCATCTATTGGATGGCGATGGGCGCCCTGCTGATTGGCGAGTATCCGCAACTATCGCCGCGCGTGAAGCGTGAATTGCCCCAAACCTATCTGGGGCGCATGCTGTTCACCTGGTTCAACCCTGGCTCCGGCACCGGCTATATCTTTGCGGTGCTGAACATGACAGCCTATACGGTGATTACCCTCGTTATGCTGAGCTGGCTGTCTGCCATGGGCGCCACTTGGAGCCAGTTCCGCGTCATTAATATCATTTGGTTCACACTGCTGCAAACGGCTTATGTCGCTATCTATTTAGGCATCAGCCGCATCATCGTACTGCTGGCGCGCCAGATCGCATCGGTTGGGCTGGTCTTTTCGTTACTCGTGACAGTCTTCTTTGGCATCGCCGGCGTGGCGCTGCCGTGGATCTTTCAATACTGGCTGTTCGACTACCGCCACGAAGACTACACCGCGCTGCAAATTACCAACTGGGCATGGACGCTCGGATATGCCATCGAGCACGACATCACCGATCATATCCTGGTGCCGATTGGCGTCCTCGGTAGTGGGCTGGTGCTGTTCGGCATTAACATGATGCTGTCCGGGCGCGAGGTGAACCAGACGCGCGTCGCTGCACCGCAACGGGTGCAAGAGGACGATGCCGCCAAGCTGCCAGTCTTCAAGCCCAAGAAGTCCAGCCCTTGGGATGATGAAGAAGAGCCTGCGTTGCACGATCTTCCGCCTGGTGCGTAAGCCCCACATACGCAAACGACGCTCAGCGCCGCTCGCTTGCTGGCAAGCGGCGCTGTGCTATTCGATTTAGGCGCGATGGTAAGAGCGATGGCGCTCTGGGCGGCGTTGCTCTTGATCACGTTCGCGGCTGCGCTCGCGATCGGAACGCTGCGGCCGGTCCTCGCGATTCCAGCCAGCATGCGCATGGCGATGCTTACCCGAGCCGCGTGCCTCTAGAGCACGCTGCGAGCCAGGGCGATGCCCTTCGTGCCGACTCCATCCGTGACCGCCAGAGCGTGGTCCGCGCGACCAATCATGTCGCGATTCAGGTCCACGTGCATGAGCGCGATCGCTGGGGCCGTGTCCGCGACGAGGCCCCGAAGCGTGCTGCGCCGAGCGATCGTGCCGACCATGACCGCGATTCGCATGGTGACGAGCATGTTCGCGCGATCGCTCACCGCGTTCGTGGCCGCGATAAGCGTGACGACGGTCATCGTGCCTGTGCTTGGAATGCTTCGCGTGCTTGCCGTGCTTCGCCTTCGCATTCGAATAGTGCTTCGAAGAGCGGTCTGGCCGCGTCTGTTCGCCGTCCTTGCGGCGCGACGAAGGCCCGCGCTGATGGGCCCGAGGCCCGCGATTACTGCGCTCGCCATCGACGGAGCCTCGCTCGCGCTCGCCACGTTCGGGCTTGCCTTCCGCCAGCGCCGGCGCAGCCATCAGTGCCACGACGCCCAAAATCAATAGTCCCATGAATCGCCGCATTGCCTCTTCCTCCTGTGACATGTTCCGGCGAATTTGCCTGCCACCGCGCCTTACGATGGCATGCTCGCCTGAGGTGATTCAACACGACGAGTCGGCAATAGTTTCTGCACATCTCATTCAGCGGTGATCCGCTTTTCTTCGCAACATAGCGAAACCTTTTGGCCGCAGCGGTGTTCAAAGAAAGTAACCGCCCCGCCAATCGGCGTAGGCTGCTATCGCGCCACGGGTCTCGCGCCTGACAAATTATTTGCCAGCGCCTCTTGCCTGCATACCTATAATTAGCCACTCACAAGACACTCTTTGGTGGCGATTCTGTGGCGAGGCAACTATGAACCAGCGTGTTTGGCCGGGGCGACCGTATCCGATGGGGGCGACTTGGGATGGCGCCGGGGTGAATGTGGCGGTCTTTTCAGAATTCGGCTCTAAAGTCGAACTCTGCCTCTTCGATTCGCCGGAAGACACGAAAGAGACGGAGCGAATTACGCTGCCGGAGCGAACCGAGTTCGTCTTTCACGGCTATTTTCCCGACTTGCGTCCGGGGCAACTCTATGGCCTGCGTGTGCATGGGCCCTATGATCCGCTGAACGGGCATCGCTTCAATCCGCACAAATTACTGCTCGATCCTTACGCTAAAGCGATCGGTCGCGATGTGATTTGGGACGACGCCTTGTTTGGCTATACCTGCGGCCACGAGCATGCGGATCTGAGCTTTGACGAGCGAGACAGCGCCGCGTTTGCGCCGTTGGCAGTGGTGGTCGACACCGCCTATACCTGGGGCGACGACAAGCTGTTGCGGACCCCATGGCACGAAACAGTGATTTACGAACTACACGTCAAGGGCTTCACGCAAAAGCTGCCCGGCATTCCCGATCATCTGCGCGGGACGTATGGCGGCGTCGCCAGCGAGCCGGCCCTTGAACATCTGCGTTCGCTGGGTGTCACCGCGGTCGAACTGTTGCCGGTGCACTTTTTCCCCAATGATCGCCACTTGATTGAAAAAGATCTGAGCAACTACTGGGGCTACAACTCGCTGGGCTTCTTCGCTCCCGAACCGCGTTACACACACAGCGACGATCCGCGCGATGCGGTGAACGAATTCAAGACGATGGTGCGCGCGCTGCATAATGCCGGCATCGAAGTCATCCTCGACGTGGTCTACAACCACACGGCCGAAGGCAATCAAATGGGGCCCACGCTCAGTTTCCGTGGTCTCGATAACAACTCGTACTACAAGCTGTCGCCAGACAACAAGCGTTTCTACATGGACTTTACCGGCTGTGGCAACACGCCGGGGATGAGCCATCAGCGCGTGTTGCAAATGATCATGGACAGCCTGCGCTACTGGGTGCAAGAGATGCACGTCGACGGCTTCCGCTTTGATTTGGCTTCAGCCTTGGCGCGAGAGTTGTATGACGTCAACAAGCTGAGCACGTTCTTCGACATCATTCAGCAAGATCCCGTGCTGAACCAGGTCAAGCTGATCGCCGAGCCGTGGGATGTCGGCCCTGGCGGTTATCAAGTCGGCAACTTTCCTGGCTTGTGGACTGAATGGAATGGCAAGTATCGCGACTGCGTCCGACGTTTCTGGAAGGGAGACGGCGACCACCTCAGCGAATTTGCCTCGCGTCTGACCGGTTCCAGCGACCTCTATCAATGGGGCGGTCGCAAACCGTTTGCCAGCATCAATTTCATTACTTGCCACGACGGCTTTACGCTCGAAGACCTGGTCAGCTACAACGAGAAGCACAACGAAGCCAATGGCGAGGAGAGCCGCGATGGCGCGAACGACAACGCTAGTTGGAACTGTGGTGTCGAAGGTCCGACCGACAAACCAGACATCCTCGCCTTGCGGGCACAGCAGAAGCGCAATCTCCTCGCCACGCTGCTGCTTAGCCAAGGCGTGCCGATGCTGCTGGCGGGCGACGAATTCGGCCACACGCAGCAAGGCAACAACAACTGCTATTGCCAGGACAACGACCTAACGTGGCTTAACTGGGAATGGACCGACGAGCAGCGTGAGTTGATTGACTTCACGCGCCATGTCATTCAGATTCGCAAAGAGCAGCCGGTCTTTCGGAAACGCAACTTCTTTCAAGGGCGGCCGATTCGGGGCAGCGAGATCAAGGATCTCACCTGGCTCGATCCAGGTGGTCATCCCATGACGGACGAAGCTTGGAATACCGGCTTTATCAAATGCGTCGGCGTGCTGTATCTGGGCTACACCGGCGACATTGACGAACAAGGTCAGGATATTGTCAGCGACAACATCTTGCTGCTGTTTAATGCTCACTGGGAACCGATCGACTTCAAGATGCCGAAGACCTTTCCCGGCGTGACGTGGGAAGTGCTGCTCGATACCGCGCAAACCGAGCCGACCAGCAAGCCGCGTCGCTATCGCGATGGCCACAAGTTCCCGCTGCAAGGCCGTTCGCTCGCGTTGCTGGCTTACCAGCTTCCCAGCGACGAGCAGCCATGAAGCAATCCGCAGGCACGCTCCTTTATCGGCAAATGCCGCATGGCGTTGAAGTGCTGCTGGTCCATCCCAGCGGCAATTACAATCGTCGCGCGCCGTGGAGCATTCCCAAAGGCTTGCCTGACGAAGGCGAAGCCCTGGAAGCGGCCGCGCGGCGCGAGACGCTCGAAGAGACCGGCATCACTGCGGGCGTGCTAACGCCGCTCGACTTCATCGACTACACCAAAAGTCGCAAACGCATCTTCGCCTTCGCTGGCGAAGTCCCTACGGATGTCGAGCCACGCTGCGCGTCGTGGGAGATCGACGCCGCTGAGTTTCTGTCGCTCGCCACAGCCCGCGAGCGCATCCATCCCGATCAGCGCGTCTTTCTCGATCGCCTGGAGCAAAGCTTGGCACGCTCGTAAATCGCCCATCGCCCGCTAGAATAGAGGGTATGACGAACGACTCTTCTGGCGAGGTGCAGTGATGCAGGATTTCGAGAAGCTAGGTGTCTTCTACCTGGGCAAAGAATACGATCTGGCGGCCGGTCAAGCCACCGATCAACTGCTGCTGTACGACGCCAAGGACCTCACCACCCATGCGG
>JAEZGD010000402.1 GCA_023417165.1 Planctomycetota bacterium | reverse complement strand
TCGTCGCCGGCAATTTGCCAGCGCACAAACTGATCGTAAGGCATGTTGTCGTTGAAGGCCTCGATGACGAAGTCCCGATAGACGTACGCGTGCGGGCGGTCTTCATCCGCTTCCTGGCCGGCGCTGTCGGCATAGCGAGCCACATCCAGCCAATGCCGGCCCCAACGCTCGCCATAACGGGGCGAACCGAGCAGTTGATCCACCAGGTCACGGGTCGCGACATCGGCATTCTTGGCATGCGCAGCGACAAAGTCACGCGTTTGCTCCGGCGTCGGTGGCAGCCCGATCAAATCGAAATACAAACGGCGCACCAGGCTGCGCGCCTCGGCGGGCTGCGCAGGACGAAGTCCAGCAGCATGAAGACGCTGCTGCACAAACAAGTCGATTGGTCCCTTCGACCAGGCGTCCTCCGCCTGCCGCGGCGGCACGGGCACTGGTTGAAGTCGTTGAAAGGCCCAGTGCGTTTTGGCTCGATCAACTTTTGGATCGATGACGTCGGCACCGTCCGGCCACGACGCACCCTGATCGATCCAGGCCCGCAGCAGACCGACCTGCTTGGCGGTGAGCGGCGTCTTGCCATCCGGCGGCATCGACCGATTCTCGTCCAATCCAGATACCAATTGAATCAGCAGGCTTTCAGCGCTCTTGCCGGCAACGATCGCGTCTTTGCTGTCTCCTCCTCGGAAGGCTTTCGCCTTAACGCCCAGGTTCAGTCCCCCTTCTTCCGACGCGCCTGCGTGGCACTCGTAACAATGGGCTCGGAAGATCGGCTGAATATCGCGCACGAAGTCCACTGGTCCATTCGGTGCAGGTTGCTTCTGTGCCATTGCATCGGCCGTGCCAGGCGTTCCTTCAGTGGACTGCGCGACAGCCGTGCCAGCCAGCCCGCCCAGGCAGATCGCCAGCAATACTAAGCGGAGAGGCCGTAACAATACGGCGGCAGGAATCTTCATGCGCTTGCGCCGCGAGGGTCTTGAAGACGGAAGAAGCGACTGCATAGTACGAAACGTTGCCTGAGAGTCACGCTGAAGAGGAGCAGCAGTTTCCATATCAGAACACCAACTTTGTTGGCTGCATATGCAGAGTAGACGCCACCGTCCACCGCGGCGGCGAATCCATCGTAAACGATCGGAAACCCAAGTAACACTCGATTGTGCCAACGGCTCCCGAGTTTCCTCTCCGCCATGCCAAAACGCGTCCCTGCGCCGCCAACGCCTGATGCCTGAAACCCAATGCCCGCCAAAGCTTTGGGGCCCAGCGCCGCCAACGAGCCCTCGGCTTCAGAGCAACCTCCGGAGCGGGCAAGAGCCAGGAATGGCCCTCCGTTTCGAGCCTGCGTCTTAGAAATGGGCTACGACATTCCTGAATATCGCGAGAAATGGAAAGTCGTGGAGCAGGTTGCAAGAGCGCGCCGCGAGTTCCGCTCGCTCACCGAGTTCATCAACCGCACGCATCGTGTCGGCGCAGCAATCTATCGGCAGCTATCAGGTTCGCTGCTCGATGTCCCTCGATAGGCCCAGAGCGCCATCTCGATCGTTCGCGGCGTCCAGAACGTCGTTCTGAAAACTTCATTCATAGAGCTCGCCTTGGCTCTCATCATCTCGATGAGTACAACGCCATCCTTGATGGTCAGATTCTCGGGCCACATATGCAACACTTCGTCTCGACGCTCTTGCACCTCAAGCAACGCCTTGACCACAAATTGGTCCACAGTAGCGAAGCTCTCGGGATAGATCAGCGACAAGAGCCCCGAGGCACCGGCTACGCCAAGTCCGTCAATCCTGCGAACAGTACGAATTGCTTCTCCGATGTCCTCGGTGTCGATCTCGATAATCGCTTGTCTCACGCGTTCGAGGTCTGCAGCGCCACCAGTTCGTTCATACATCTTTCTCAGAGAAGCCCGCGTCGTCGCGAGTCGGTTTTTAGCGGTGTATTTCCAGACGAAATACTCATCATGCAAAAAGCGATACCAACTGTCGGCATCCATTCCGCTAATTCGGGTCTTTGATAACCGATGGAGCTGGTACTCAACCTGGATGTTGGCCACCGATAGAAGCGACCAGTAGTTCTTCAGGAGGCGATTCCAATCACCCTCGTGATCGGAGTGCCAGACGTCATTGAAGCTCATTGGTCACCTAGCAAACTGCTCGATACTACAACACTGCGCCAAACCTACCACAGGAAAAGCCGTACCAAGTTCGATCACTCCATTTGTGCCGCCGCCTGGTCGAACAAATGCCGCGCGGCGCGGCCGCTGATGGTCGTGCTGCGGAGCAGTTCGGCGGCAATCAATTCGGTCGCCCGCCAGACAGCCGGATCGGCGAGCAGATGTTCGACTTTGTCGAGCAGGCGACGTTCGAGCCGGGCGACTTGCTTCTCGCCGCCAGCGCGCTGCGACGTTCTCGCCCGCACGGCGCGCAGGTCGTGCTGGGCTCCGGCCCACGCATATTCACCTGTGTAACGGGCTTCCGCGGCCACTCCGCCGAGCAAGATCAGGATCTCGACCTCAACCGGATCGTGTGCCGGCTTGGCCCGCCCCTTCTTCAGCTGGCACTGACCGAGCCGCAGTTGGTTCGGCAAGATGCTGACGCGCTGCACATCCCTGCCCAGCGCCAGCGCGATGACGGCATGCCCTGCCTCGTGATAAGCGGTCGCCAGATTGACCGCCTCGCCCGGCGTTGATTCATCGCTAGTCAGAACTTGTTCCTTCTGGTTGCCCCATTGGGCCAGCGCAACATGTGTAAGTAACAGCGGCCAACGTCGAAGCCCCTAAGGGATCATCTGTACGTTCTCGGCGGCCTCAGAACAATAATACGTCCCTTTGGCGTTGCGTGTTGCTTGGATGCGCAGTCGATTGCCCACCGCGAAAATGCGTTTCGATAGTGTGGGCTCATCCTCTTCGCAATGCGGCGGACCAACCAGGTAATGGTACACAACCACTTCTCCCTTCGCGTTCCCCACGGCGGCGGCGCTGGTTCGGTAGCGAATTCCCTGGAATGACGCCAGATATCCGCACCAGAAGCCATCTGATTCCAAACGCTCCACGACCTCGCCTTCGAAGACCACCGGGACAGGCGGCCAATCATGACTGGACGCGGGAGCAGTCTCCGTAGCGGCGACTTCTGGTTCCTCTTCCAGTGAATTCGTTGCTGGCAAGCTGGCACTCAGAGGCTCCGGCGCCATTTCTGCCTGAGAGTCGCAGCCCACCATGGCCATTGCCAGTATCACGATCAGGAGGGGCAGTGAAAATGTCGCGCGCATGCGGATCCTCCGGCTGAGGTTGGCGTTGGTCGCGGAATATAGTCGTAACGCCAGTTTCCCGGGAGATTAATTGATGGCCCCCAACGCCTATTTCCATGCGACTTTCGTCCTCACGCTGTTATGACACATTTCATCCCGTGAGCGCGAGTGCTTGATAGATTCCATTCGAGGTGGCCATCACACCATCATCGCCCGGCACAGGGCGTCGGGTCCCAGTTGACGAGCGAGAAATCGCTGACGGGCGTCGCTAGTCGGCATAAGTCCTTTGTCGTTGAAGGCCTAAGACGTATCCATTCTATGCTGGCGGTAATTACTGCGTCGGCCGATCAGGAATGTGACGCTTCGGCGGCGGCAATCCAATTGTTTTGCTTATTCAGGAACGGCACGTTGGCCGCTTCAGAGGGCATTTAGCGCTAGTGTAAAAGCAGATCCGTTGTGCATCGGCTCGCTATTAAGCCTTCAAACCTCTGAAGCGAGAGAAGAAGGCGACCTGGCAGCGCCACCAGGCAACACGAAGAAAACTCGCAAGACAACCGGAGGCTTTAAGCTTTAGAACGGCTGCTGGACTATAGATCGAATCAGCTGCTGGCATTTCGTTTCTTTCTAAGTTACGCTCCTAACAAAACCGCTCACTTCTCATGCCGGGTCCTGCCGCTCATGTGCAGTTTTCGCTTTCACTCGGAGTTGCTTCGCAAAGATCACACCTTGCGTGGAGGCATGCTCTGGGGAATTGAAGGACATGAAATCGAACTGCAAGGACGTGCAACTGCCGTACTTTCCGAAGCGAGGCCCATCGTCGAGTGCGTTACAATTACTGGTATGGCTCGAACGCCGGTACGCGAATCGCTACAACGGATCGGTGGCGCTTTTAGCAAGCTAGGCATCCCACCGAGTCCTGTCGATATTCTCATAAATCTGGCGCCCGCCACTTTGGAAAAAGATGGGGCCTGGCTAGACCTTCCGCTAGCCGTCTTGATGATGCAGGTGGCCGGGCATTTACAGGATCTTCCACCCGAGCAAGAGGCTCGCTTCATCTTGCTGGGCGAATTGGGGATTCATGGCGAATTGCGGCGCGTGCCGGGCGCACTTTCCATCGCCTCGCAGGCTAAACCAGGCCAGACTCTGATTGTTCCCGCCGGAAATGAGAAAGAATGTGCCCTCATTCTTGCCAAGCCGGGTCACGAAGGCTGCAGCGTTTGTCCTGCAGCGCGACTCGATGACGTGCTGCAATTCTTCCGCGGCGCTGCGCGCCTTCCTAACGCCTTGCGAGATCCCATTCGCTTCGAATCGTTCATCGAAAAGCCCATCGACTTCGGCAAAATTCGTGGCCAAGAGTTGGCGAAACGCGCAGCGGTTGTCAGCGCGGCCGGCGGGCACAACCTGCTCCTGATCGGACCTCCAGGAGAAGGCAAGTCCCTGATCGCCTCCGCGATGTCCGGTATCTTGCCAAGACTGCGGGAAGCGGAAATGGTGGAGTTGACCCGCATCTATTCAGCTGTGGGCCAGCTAAGTGCGGATGGGCAAGCCGTCACGCGACGTCCTGTGCGCAACATACACCACAGCGTGTCCATGCAAGCATTGGTGGGCGGAGGCTCTGGCATTCCCAGGCCAGGCGAGATCACCCTTGCTCATCACGGAATTCTGTTTCTGGACGAGCTTCCCGAGTTTTCGCGGCGCACCTTGGAAGCCTTGCGCCAGCCACTCGAATCGGGCTTAGTCACCATTACACGTTCTGAAGCCAGCCTCGAGTTTCCGGCACGGTTCACGTTGGTTGCCGCCATGAATCCTTGCCCTTGTGGCTACGCCGGAAGCGATCGTTGCTATTGCTCAAACAAAGATGTACAGAAGTACCAGCGAAAGCTGAGCGGTCCGTTGCTAGACCGCATCGACCTGCAGGTAGTCTTGAAACCTCTGACGGCGGACGAACGCTTTGCAGCCACCCGTGATGGCGTGTCCGCCACGCTTCGGCAAACGGTGCAACGAGCGAGGGACCGCCAACAACGGCGTTTTGAGGGCACGTCGATCTCTTGCAATACGGCGATTCCAGGCGGAGCCGTCGGCGACTATTGCCGCTTTTCTCCGGCGGGCTTTGAGCACTACAAACAGGCTATTGAGAGTGCCACAACGACGACACGATCGAGCGACCGCCTGGCTAAAGTGTCGCGCACTATCGCCGATCTGGCCGACTCTGACGAAGTCCAGGCCGAACATGTTCAGGAAGCGACGAGCATGATGGTCGCATTCCAGGACAACTGAGGCATCCAAGAGAGAGGGCCTGACATGAGTTCTGCCCCGGCACAACCGATTTTCGTTTGCTCGTTTTGTTCACGAGGCATTCGCTTTCAGCCGCAACAGATCGGCCTGCGCGTCCATTGCCCGGCATGCAAGCGGGTCGTCCAGTTATTCCCGAATCAGCACGACGTCATCGACGAGCATTTGACGTCGCGCTGGTCCTATCGAAAGCTGCGACTCTTGTTTGGAGAGAAGGAAATTGGACCGATTGTGGATGCGGAGTTCCTTTCACGCGCTCGCCGTGGAGAGATCTGCAGCGACACCGAGGTATGCAGCGCTGAAGCAACTCAAAACCAGTGGGTGGCCTTTGGACAAGTCAACGTAGCGCTGCTTCAAGAAAGGATCGATCAACGAGCCGCCGAACAACGTCGTCGAGAGCAGTGGATCGAGCGTCAGAGGACTATCGACAAGGAGAACCGCGATAAACTGCGGCAAGCAATCCGCATGTTCGTCGCGGACGGAGTATTCACCAGCAATGAGCAACAAGCTGTCCGCCAGTTTGCTGCCGCAACTGCCATTTCAGATGCCGAGGTACAACATTTCCTGACAGAAGAATCCGTGAAGTTGGTACGAGAGGTGTTTGACGAAGCGCTCAGCGACGGCATTTTGGATACGTACGAGGAGCAACGTATAAATCAACTCGCAGCAGCATTGGGAGTATCGCTACAGGTAAGCCATGAAGACTACCGGCGCATGGACCTCTGCCGTCTCGCCTACCAACTCAATTCGGGGGCGTTTGTTCCAGCCATCGACCGTGACGTTCCCATTAAGCTTGCTGCCAACGAAACCGTAGCAGCAGTTGCCGATGTCACCTGGCATGAAGTGGTTACCACCAAGCGGGCGACAGTGCCGCTCGGCGATGGTCGATATCTTAAACAGGTGGGCGCGGGCGCAGCATTTCTAACCGACCGGCAGATTGTGATGCTCGGCGCGCTCGATGCTAAAAAGATTGCCTTATCTTCAGTGCAGCAT